>CAKTNU010000260.1 GCA_934589325.1 uncultured Oscillospiraceae bacterium
GCTCCGTGAGCTGTTCGGCAGCAATCTCGGCGATGGCAGTTCTATCGCGCCGCCGCTCAACGGTGCCTGCGTCAGCAGTATGAAGATAGGCAGAAATGTCATAATCAATTCAAACCTTCTTGCGATGGCCCGCGGCGGCATTACTATTGAGGATAACGCCATGATTGCCGCCAACGTCCAGCTCATTTCAAATAATCACGACCCATATGATCTTTGGATCTTGCCCTGCAAACCTGTGCTCATCAGGGAGTATGCATGGATCGGCGCAGGCGCTACGATTCTGCCGGGTGTCTGTGTCGGGCGGCATGCCGTGGTCGGCGCTGGCGCGGTAGTTACGAATGACGTGCCCGACTACGCCGTGGCAGTCGGTAATCCGGCAAGGATAGTAAAAATGCTCGATGCGGAAAAATTCAACGATTGAGGAGAAAGCAATGAAAAAGCTGCTTATAATATATTATTCCTGGGCAAACGGCAACACGGAGCGCATAGCCAAGCTGCTTCAGACCGAGACCGGCGCGGATATTGCGCGTATAGACACCGTCGTGCCATACTCCGGCAGCTACGAAGAGGTCGTGGATCAAGGTCAGCGCGAGGCGGCGAGCGGCTTCAAGCCCGCGCTCAAGCCGCTGGATTTCAGCATTGCAGACTATGACGTCGTTGCTGTCGGCACGCCGACTTGGTGGTACACGATGGCTCCGGCCATGCTGAGCTTCCTCTCCTCGCAGGATTGGCACGGGAAGACTGTCGTCCCGTTCATGACCAACGGAGGCTGGCCGGGTCATGTCATTAGGGATATGGAAAAGGCCTGCCTCGGTGCCGCCTTTGCCTGCGGGCAGGAGGTCAGATTCGATTCAAACGGCGGCGACCGTCTCGAAACGCCGGAAGCCGAGATCAGGGAATGGGCGCAGAGAGTCAAGGCTCTGCTGCAATAACGATCATAATGTTAAAAAGCACCGCTTATGCGGTGCTTTTTTCACAGTTCGGCGCGCTGGGCAGGCGTCATACGGTACTGCGGCTTGACGTGATATGCGACCTCGGCATACTGTCTGGCCCGCTCTCTCAGGGAGAAGTTGCCGTTCTGACTGCACCAGACGTACAGCTCGTGTATTATCAGATCCGTCGCAATATGGGACAGCAGCTCCGGCGGCTCCTCGGTTTCGATTATTCCAGACTTGGCGCAGTTCTTGGCAAGCGTGGCAAAGAGATCGTCAAGCGCATGGACAGCCTCGCGTATGCCCTGCGGTGACTCGAACTGCATGATGAACAGTGTGCTCGTCAGCTGCGGGCCGAAATCCAGCGCGATCGCTATGAACCGGTCAAACAGCTGCCATATGCGCTCGAAATCGTTCTCCGCATCCGCAAATTTACGGAAGCTCTCCTCGTCGTTCTGCTGCGGCTTTGCAACAACATAGTCCAGAATACTGCGCTTGCCCTTGAACACCGTATAGAAAACCGAACGTGATACCTGCGCCGCTTCGCATATTTCATTGACGCTGACATTGCCGTAGCCCTTGGACTTGAACAGTGCTATCGCGCATTTTGAAATGCTCTCCTTGAGCCGATATGACGAATCCTGCACAAAAAACGCCCCTTTTGTGATGTCCTGATTTCAAAAACATTTTACGCGATTTGTCCATGAATGTCAACTTCTTATCAAGATTGTTCGCAAATATTTTGCAACTTTTTTGTGAGTTGTTACAAAAACTCTGTTAACTTATTGACCATATTCAACAAATTAGGTACGATTCACTCAGCAAACAATAATAAAAGGAAACATAAGCACAAACCCCGTTTTATTTTATCAGGAGGCTTGAAAAACTCATGACGAAAGACGAAAAAATCGCGAAACTCGGTAAAGAGATCACCGACCGGGCTACAGTGCTGCTCGGTAAGGACAAAATCACTCCCGAATCCCCGGAATATCTGGGCATCAACTCCGCTCTGAAGTACACCGCCTACAAGTACGACCAGAAGATGGCCGACGACATTCTCGACATCTGTCTTACGATGAAAAAGCGCGTGCCGCTGACTATAGAGCAGCTCGCGAAGAAGAACCCGCAGTTTGACAGAGCCTATCTCGAGAAGGCGATGCAGGCCGTCAGTGAAAGCGGCCTTGTCGAGTTTCATTGGGAAAACCTCGACGGCAAGAACCCTGACCATGAGAAGCGCTGGGTGCTGGACATGTTTGTCCCCGGCAGCGCGGAGATCATGATGATAAACCCCGAGCAGTCCGATATGTTCCCCGAGACGGCTGACTTCTTCGAGCGTATGGCATATCTGCCGCTGGCCGGTATCACCGAGATGGTACCCCCCGGAGGCGCAGGCATCGGTATGCACGTCATCCCCGTTGAGAAGGCTATCCCCGCCGAGAGCAAGTCCCTGCCCATCGAGCATCTCAGCCACTGGCTCAAGAAGTATGAGGGACACATCGGCGTGTCCGTATGTTCCTGCCGCAAGCAGCAGCGCATCCGCGGCGAGGGCTCCGGCGACGTCGAGGGCGAATGGTGCATCGGCGTCGGCGACTTTGCCGACTACTGCCGCGAGACCAACCACGGCCGCGACATCACC
>CAKTNU010000261.1 GCA_934589325.1 uncultured Oscillospiraceae bacterium
AGATTAAACAGGAACTCGGATACGACCGCACCGACAACGCAGGCCGCCAGCACCGGCAGCGCCTTCACGCCGAAGATTACGACGGAGGCCGCAGTCGCGGGCAGCAGCGCAATTATCACGTCGAGCATGATGCGGCGGCTGGAGTCCTTGGTATGGATATGGGGCGCGGGCGAGAGAATGAGCTTTTCCATGTTTCTTCCCCCTTACTTTTTATCTGCGCGGTCAGCTTTGACCTTACGGACGAAGCGCTTTGCGTCGCGGTTATTCTGCACGAGCGGCCTGTGCGCGGGACACACGTAGGAGCAGCAGCCGCACTCCATGCACATCTGCACCTTGCCCTTATCTAGCAGCTCAAAGCGCTTGTCCTCGTCCTCGATCTCGAGGGCGGCGGCATAGGCCGTCGGGTTCAGCCCGAGGGGGCAGTTTTCGACACATCGGCCGCAGTGGATGCAGGGAGTCGGTTCAAGGCTCTGCGAATCCTTACGGTTCAAAACAATGATCGCGTTCGTAGCCTTGAGGACGGGCTGCTCCATAGAATATGCGGGCTTGCCCATCATCGGGCCGCCGTACAGCACCTTTCCCGGCTCTTCCTTGAGGCCTCCGCAGTTCTCTACAAGATAGCTTATAGGCGTACCCACGGGAACGACAAGATTCTTAGGCTCTCTCACTGCGGAGCCGTCCACGGTGATGCAGCGGCTGACGAGCGGCATACCGGTCTCCATGTAGTAGGCCATCTTTGCAAGCGTCGTAACGTTTATAATTATATAGCCCAGCGATGCGAGGCGCTGACCCTCGCCGACGACAAGGCCGGCAGCGTTATACAGCAGCACCTGCTTTGCGCCCTGAGGATACACGCTCTTGAGATGCTTGACGGTGACGGCCGCGTCGTCCGCAAAAGCCTGTGTCAGCTTCTCGATGGCATCGGGCTTGTTCTTCTCAATGCCTATGATGAACTCTTCGGACTCAAGATAACGCTTGAGCAGTGCGACGCCCTTGACTATGAGATCCGTATGCTCGAGCATAGTACGATGGTCACTTGTGATGAACGGCTCGCACTCCGCTCCGTTTATAAGCACGGTCCTGATATGACCGCGGCGTGCGGCATCCAGTTTCGCCCACAGCGGGAAAGCCGCACCGCCGAGGCCGACAATGCCGCTGCCGCGCAGGGCAGTGAGAAATTCGTCCAGATTTTCTGCCTTTGGAGGCTCTATTGACGGATCCTTCTCCATCTTGCCGTCGCTCTCTATGCGTATCGCGGCAACACTGCGCCCCGGCTCGCTCTCATACTGCTCTATAGCCTTTACCGTGCCGGAAACCGTAGCATGTACGGGGACGGAATTTCTGCCCTCCTCGCGGGCGATCAGCTGGCCGAGATATACGTGCTCCCCGACCGTGACGATCGGCTCCGCCGCCTGACCGGAGTGCATATTCATCGGCAGCAGCACCTCCTTCGGCGGCGCTACGCTGACGGACTCCATACCGGCAGTCGCCTTATAGTGGGGCAGCTTCAGTGATGAAATGTTCTTTTTGAGGTTCATTTGACACCTACCTCCTTTTTATTTGCTGTCAACAATACACGCTTCGAGCCCCGGGGTATATTTTATATCCCCGTCCGGGAATATCCACAGCACGTCCACGCCCAGCTTCCCGGCCAGCGCAAGGCCGTCGTCATAGCTCATGCAGAACAGCGCCGTACTCAGCGCATCGGCAAGGCCGCTGTCCTTCGTGACTACCGTCAGGGACTCAAAGTGATCTGCAGGGTACAAAGTGTCTTTATCTATTATGTGGTGGTACTTCACGCCGTCCACTGTAAAATATCTCTCATATGTGCCGGACGTGACGCAGGCGGTATCGCGCAGATTCAGGCTGACGGCAAATCTGCCGTCGGGCTCCTTCGGGTCGCGTATACCGGTGTTCCAGCCGCTTCCGTCCTGCTTTGCACCGATTATGCGGATATTTCCGCCTATGTTCAGCACATAGCTCTCTGCGCCGACAGACTCGAGATACTCCGCCGCCCTCTCGGTGGCGTAGCCCTTGCCAAGCGCTCCGACATCCAGAGACGCTTCGGGATCTGTCAGCCGGAGAGTATTTTTCTCGGCATCTATTTCGAGAAGCGAGAAGCCCGTGTGCACAGACGCCGCCTCAAGCTCATCCGCCGTCGGTACCCTGGCCGAGGCCGGATCCGCGGATGCGGCCTCACGGCAGTCGTGCCAAAGAGACAGCACGGCGCCCATTGTGACGTCCATCTCGCCGTTCGTCTCCCCGCAAAGCTCCTTGGCGTAAAGCATGAACTCTATCAGCTTTTCGTCCACCTCCACCGGCTCTCCGCCCGCAAGACGGTTCACAGTACAGAGATTATTTATCCCGGAATACTCATGATAGATATCGAAAAGCCGATGATACTCTCCCAAAATATCAGAAACTTCGGCAGAACGGTCGTTAAACTGTTCTGCCGAATCTCCTGCATAGCTATATACGAAGGAGACGGTATCAAAATAGCTGAAGTAGCTCTTGCCCTGCGGCTCG
>CAKTNU010000262.1 GCA_934589325.1 uncultured Oscillospiraceae bacterium
GAGAAGTGCCGAGTACTCGTCGGTGTATGGCATGGTATGATTGATGCGGAACAGAAGCTCTCTGTCCCTTTGCCCGGCGGCACGCTCCTCCGGAGTGGACTGGCGCAGGTCGACCCTTATTTCTTCACAGTCCATATGATCACCTCGCGGAGCTGATCCAGCGCTCGAGCGCGGGGGCTGCGTTGTCCACGCTGCCGCCGTGGATCGCGAGACCGCGGGTCACGACGGCGCCCTTTGCGGCTTTGCGGATATCGGCTTCGGTGTGCGCAAGGCCGCTGCCCTCGTGGGTGAAGAAGGGGTGAATGGTCTTGCCGCTGAAGTCGTAATGCTCCAGAAAAGTATAGACCGCGACCGGCATCGTGCCGCAGTAGTTCGGGTAGCCGAGATATATTTCGTCGTAAGCGTCGAGGTTCGCGGGCAGATTCAGCACCTCAGGGCGGACGCCGCGCTTCAGATCGCTGAGCGCCTCGGCGACGCAGGTCTTGTAGTCCTCGGAGTACGGCGGTTTCTGTTCGATTTTGAACAGCTTGCCGCCAGTTAGCCGGGCAAGCGTCTCCGCGGCTTTTTCGGTGTTGCCAACTGTGACGCGGCGGTACTCGCCGCTGAAATAATTTTCTCCGGCGCGGGAGTAATAAGCTATAAGAACGGACATAAGTTGTCTCCTTTCAGATTTCATGCCCCTATTTTAATGTTTTCGGCGGCCGGTATCAATTCTATTTTTCGATCAGCCGCATAAGTTTTATTTATGCGAGGCCGCACCGATGAAGCCGGCGGATGTTTATTCGCACCCCGGATAATGCCGATAATGTTGCTATCTACACTATATCGCAATATATTTTAGCACAATACAGCACAATATTGCAATATAGGCGTGCCACGGTGCGGAATGGCGGCAAGCGTTTTTGACACCGCGGACACCAAGATATTTACAGGGCAAAAATTTTAAGTAAATGTTGCTTTTTTTGTGAAAGGATGTATAATAAAAACACAAAAGTACAATAATTTAACGTGGTGGGTAAATGAGCAGAAAACCTTTAGGACAGGAAGTATCCGAGGACGCGATCCTCGAAGTTGCAAAGAAATATTTTTGCAGGTACGGGTTTGATAATACGAACCTGAATGATATTGCTGCGGAGATGAATATCACCCGCACACCGATCTACTATTACTTCGAGAGCAAGCAGAAGCTGTATGAGGCGGTGGCAAAAAAGCATCTTACCGGGAAGCTTGAAAAGTACACGGAGCTTTTTGCAAGCGATATGCCGTTCTTTGACAAGGTGCGCGTCGACCTTGAGCTGTCGTCGCATCTGCGTCTTGCGGAGAAGGAGCTTTTCACGGGCGTGGATTCCAAGTCGGCGCTGGTCAACGTAAAGGACTTCCAGACGGATATAATGCACCGGATACATAAGATGAAGACCAGATATATTCAGAAGGCGATAGACGACAAGATACTGCGTCCCGATACGGATGTCGAGTCGTTCATGGTCTACTTCTATGTTATATCTCTCGGCATTGAGGCTGTGGACAAGCAGGATGGCTGGTATGAGATGACCGAAAGCCGCATAACGCGCCTTATAGATACGGTTCTCGACGCTATTATGCTGCGCTACAAAGCGCTGTAATGAAACAGCCCCATACGAGGCATTGCTTCGCATGGGGCTGTTCCACACCGTGTCTGTGACGGATTTCTGTCTCCCAGCGGACAAAAACAGAAAGAACAGGCGGAGCATCGCTCCACCTGTTCTTTCTTTGAAATTATTCTGCAAATAGATATCTTTGACCTCGCAGTGCTTTGCGTGGAGAGAAACAGCGGCGAGATCGCAGAGGACGACTGCCTCGACGCAGTTACAGGATGACCTGTACTATCAGCTCTGATCAGAGCTGATAGTACACGGTGGTGTTTGCTACACTCATTATGGTGATGAGTATTGCGTTGAGGAAAGCAGCGGTCCAGATGTTGCCGGTCTTCTTATAGAGATATTTGCTGAAGCAGGAGGCCATAGCCAGCGTGGGGATCAGCGCGATAAGGATTATGCCGGAGAGCGCCTCGTTGGGATAGAAGGCGACACCCTTGGAGAAGAGCATACCGTACTGGAGAATGAGCCATACAAGAATGCCGCCCATATTGGTCAGTGCGGCGAGCACATAGCCCCAGAAGCCCTGCAGCTTTTCGCTGGAGGTGTTGGAGACTGCGGCTGCGGAGGCAACAAAGTAATAGATGAAGAAGAACGGGATATAGATAAGGGATGCGGCAAGGTGGCTGCCCTCGAAGGTCTTGAACGCGAAGGTCCAGATGCGGAAGTCGGTCTTGAATATGGCGTCCACGAGGAACAGCAGACCGTAGCCGACTGCGACAACGACTACTGCCAGCAGCAGAGACACACCGACGGTGCTCCATTTGCCTGCAATGCCGTAATTCGCGAGGGTGACGCCTTCCTTGCGCTTGGAGAATACGTAGACGATGACGGAGATAATGGCCGCTATCAGGGCGCAGACGATAGCCC
>CAKTNU010000263.1 GCA_934589325.1 uncultured Oscillospiraceae bacterium
GTCGTCCCCTGCGACCTCGTCGTTGTCGCTCTCGGCGTTCGCCCCGTAGCCGGCCTCTATGACGAGGTGAAGGATGAGCTCGAGCATGTTGTCAAGCTCGGCGACAGCGTGAAGCCCGGCTTCATCGTCCACGCTACAACGGCTGCCTACGAAGCTGCCGTCGCCCTCCCCGCAAAGCACTACGAGGTCAAAGAGATCTATTTTGCCGCGGAGAAGGAAAAAGTCAAGGATCAGCTTGTCAATCCCTACGCATAAACAGTATATATTATATAGTAAGGAACAGGCGGAGCATTGCTCCGCCTGTTCCTTTTATTTTTTCACTTTACCATCAGTTATTCAGTCCGTGATGGGCGGCAGGGCTGGTCATATCAATGGCCGCAAACGTATAGCCGTTTGCAAGTCCCCAGTTGATTATGCTCTCGATGGCCGCTACGCTGTAGTCCTTGACATCGTGCTGCAGCACCATGCTGTAGCCGTAGCCCGCCGTCGACCACACGCCGTTCACTACATTATCATATATCCCGCCGGTGGTCTTGGTGTGACCCGCGTCATCACTGTCAACATTCCAGTCGAAATACTTGTAGCCCATGTTGTTCATAGTCTCGACCAGTCTGCTCATAATGCCGGGGTTGAACTGGCTGACCGTGTTCGAGCTGCCGCCCGGGAAGCGGCACAGCTTTGTGTATTCTCCGGTCTGCCGGTAAATAATATCCTCCATGGCGTTGAAATCTTCAAAAAACGCTTTCTCGCTGGCATATATCTTGCGGTAATCGTGCGAGAAGGTGTGCACCGCTATCGTGTGCCCCTCGTTATAGGCGCGTCCGATGAGATCCTCATAGTCGGAGTTGAGCCCCGTGACAAAGAAGGTCGCCTTCACGTCATACCTTGCAAGCACGTCCAGCAGCTGCGCCGTATAGGGGCCGGGGCCGTCATCAAAGGTCAGATATATCGTCTTGCCGTTCTCCGGCTTGATGCTCTCAGGCTTCTCCGCCGCCACGACGGTTACGCTCCGGCTCGCGGTCGTCGTCTCGCCGCGGGCGTTTGTGACGGAATAGTCCACGGTATAGCTGCCGAGCTTATAGGGCACGACATTTCCGCTGACCTCTACGGACGCCGTCAGATCGTTGCCCTGCGCGTCGTGCGCCTCATAGCCCGGGTCCTCGTATCTCGGACTTGCGACAAGCTCTACGCTCTCGCCGCCGATAAGATTCAGCACCGGCGGGCCGATCACGATGCGCTCAACGCTCGTCTCATTGCCGGAGGAGTCGCGCACGGTGTATATGACGCTCTTATCGGTGACAGTGCGCTCGACCTTGGATGTAATGTCTCCGTCGTAGTTATCTGTCGCGGTATAGCCCTCCTCGACGTAATCCGCCATACTGTCCACCGCCGCCGGAGCCTCATCATGCCTGAGCTCTATCACCGGCGCCTCGGTATCTACCACGGACACATGCCGCACGGCACTGCCTGGGATGAACAGCGCCTTCGCGTGATATACCACGTCGTACTCTCCGACCTTCGAGGTATCCACACTGCCGCTCACGCTGACCTCAAGCGGCTCGCCGCTGTTTTTGAATATGCGGCCGACGGACTGCGCCGATGCGCCGAGCTCCGTGTACTCCGAGCCGACCTCCAGCGTCATATCCTTGTCGCCGTTGACCGTAAAGCTCGGGTGGCGGCCGTCGATCACGAACACCGCTATCACGACGAGCAGCAGGTATATCAGCAGCACAAGGGCCATTGCCCTTTTCTTTTTTCTGCGTCTGTGCGCAGCATGAGATGCAGTAGCCATAATTTTCCGTTCCGTCCTCTTTTCCGCATACTTTGATAAGTATCTACATTATACACCTCGCTTCGACAGGGGCAAGCTCAAAAATTCATATTTCAGAAATATTAAGAATATCTTAGCCCGCATTTCGCCCTCGATCGGCAGGGCTATCGTTAAGATTTTGACCGCCGGTCCGTATTGCTTATGACGCGCAAACCTGCTATAATTATTATTTGTCAAAATGACAAATATTATCTCTGCGGCAGCCAGCCGCAGGAAAGGAAGAATCATGAAAAATACAGACAAAACCATGGACAAGATCGTTGCCCTGTGCAAGAACCGCGGCTTTATTTTCGCCGGAAGCGAAATATACGGCGGCCTTGCGAACACCTGGGACTACGGTCCCCTCGGCGTCGAGCTGAAGAACAACGTCAAGAAGGCATGGTGGAAAAAATTCGTCCAGGAAAACCGCTACAATGTGGGGCTGGATGCCGCCATCCTCATGAACCCGCAGACCTGGGTCGCCTCCGGCCACCTCAGCGGCTTCTCCGATCCGCTGATGGACTGCCGCGAGTGCCACGAGCGCTTCCGCGCGGACAAGCTCATTGAGGACTGGTGCGCCGAGACCGGCTTCGAGCTGCCCAAGCCCATCGACGCCTTCTCCCAGAGCGAGATGAAGGACTTCGTTGAGGAGCACAACATCCCCTGCCCCACCTGCGGCAAGCACAA
>CAKTNU010000264.1 GCA_934589325.1 uncultured Oscillospiraceae bacterium
GCCTGCTGCTGGCGCTGAATCTCAGCACCAACGTCCCCGTATGGCAGTGCGTCACCGGTGCGGCGTTCGCGGTCGTGATAGTGAAGTGTCTGTTCGGCGGATTGGGGCACAATTTTGCAAACCCCGCCATAACCGCAAGAGTTTTTATGCTGATCGCGTTCTCCGCCGTTGCGGGCGGCGCACAGCCTGCCGGTGTGGAGCTCGTCTCGTCCGCAACGCCTCTTGAGGTGCTTGCCAAGGGCGGATCAGAACTGCCCACGCTCTGGGAGATGTTCATAGGCATGCGGGGCGGCGCTATCGGCGAGACGTGCGCAGCGGCTCTGTTGCTGGGCTATGTGTACCTCGTTTGCCGCAGGGTGATCAAGTGGTATGTCCCGGCGACTTTCATCGGCAGCGTGTTCGTGCTGTATCTGATATTCAGCGGCAGCATCACCACCGCCGCATATGAGATGATGGCCGGCGGCCTCTTCATCGGCGCGATATTCATGGCGACCGACTATGTCACCACGCCTATCACCTCCAAGGGCAAGGTAGTGTTCGCGCTCGGCTGCGGCGTGATCACCTTTGTGATACGCTATTTCTGCTCCTATCCCGAGGGTGTGTCCTTCTCGATACTGATCATGAACATACTTACTCCATTTATCGAGAAGCTGACCGCAAATAAACCGCTGGGAGGTTCTAAAAATGGAAAATAAGAAGGAATACTCCAAATCGGTGCTGGCGCTTGCCGCCATTATTCTTGCCGCAGTGCTGCTGCTGACGGGCCTGAACGTAATAACCGCTCCGCTCATTGCCGAAAACGGCAGTGCGGCGGCATTTGCTCCGCTTTATGCCGTCATGCCCGATGCCGCAGGCTTTGAGCAGATATATGATGCCGAAGATCCCGGCAGCTCCGGGCTTGCCGATGTTCCCGCGAGCGTACAGAGCATATACGGGGAGACAGGCGGCATGGGCTATGTCCTGCGTCTGTCCACTTCCGAGGGCTACACCAAGCAACCCATTGAGTTCACCCTCGCGATAGACGCCGAGGGCAAGATATCCGGCGTTGAGCTGACTGCATACCCCGAAACCAAGGACATGGGCAAGGAGACCTATCCGCTGACCTACGTCGGGCAGGATTCTACCCTTGCGGATGTGTCGCTGGTGGCCGGCGTCACTTACTCGTCCACGGCGTTCAGAAATGCTGTTGCGGACGGCTTCGCGGCGCTTATAAACAACGGCTTCATCGGGGCCGGAGTCAAGGGCGATGAGCAGATACTCACCGAGATGCTCGCAGAGGTGTTCCCCGGCATTGTCTCGCCGACCGGAACGGCGCAGTATGAGGAACAGGAGATAGCCGCAGGACAGTATGCGTATATTGCCAAGAGCTTCAAGGCGCTCAACGATTCGGGCTTTGCCCTGATCATGAAAAACGGTGACAGCACCTACATGGCCGTCTGCAATGCCTTCGGCGGCGCAAAGATAGTTGATGTCGACGGAAATGAGATAGATGACGAAGCGATGCTTGCCGAGGCCAAGGCGTACGCCGCCGCAAATATCGTTTCCCACTCCGACGGAGATCTGAATAAGGTCAGACTCATCGTTCCCGATGCATCCGACATTATCCCGATAAGCGTCGAGGGCGTATATAACTCCGTAACGAGCGCGTATAAGGCCGAGGGCGTAGGCTATGTGTTCGTCTCCAGAAGCTATGGCTACTCCAACCAGCCGATGGTCATTTACTACGTCATCGATGATGAAGGCGCAATAGTCGCCATGACTGCTGATGAGCTGATACTCTTCAAGGAGTATTTCACCAGCTATCAGCTTGACGAGGAGAGCTATAAGGCGGGCTTTGCCGGACTTACCGGTGACAGCTTTACCGGCGACGAGGCTCTCATCTCCGGTGCGACCGTCAGCTCCGATGCTGTACGTACCGCGACCGAAGATACGTTTGCGGCTTTCAATGCAGTCAAGGAGAATGGAGGGGAGATAGGATGAAAAATAATGTCCGCACAGCGATAGCGGCAGATCCCGTACTGGTGCTGTTTCTCGGCGCCTGCCCTGCAATGGCCGCGACGACAAGTGTTACCTCTGCCCTCGGCATGGGCGTGGCGGTGCTGACAGTGATGCTGCTGTCCAATATTATCATCTATGCCCTGCGTAGGGCGATACCCCATAGTGTCCGCATGTGCGCGAATATACTCATAATCACTGCGGTCGTCTCGGCTGTACAGATGCTTATGAACGCGCTGCTGCCGAACGTTTATCAGATGCTTGGCGTGTACCTCGCGGTAGTCGCGGTAGACCTCATGGTATACGGCGGTGCGGAGGATGCGCTTGACCGCAGCTTCGGCGGAAGTGTCGTAAACAGCTTTCTGACCGGGCTTGGCTTTGCGGCGGCACTGTTTGTGATGGCGGCCGTCAGAGAAGTTCTCGGCGGCGGCAGCTTTGCGGGTAACGGCATAGCCTTCTTCAAGACTTACAACATTCCCGCAC
>CAKTNU010000265.1 GCA_934589325.1 uncultured Oscillospiraceae bacterium
GGATGATATCGCAGCCTATGCCGCGCTGTTCACAGTATGCCTTAAGCCGCGGAGCAGTCCCCTCGCCCCTATAGCCGAAACAGAAGTCATGCCCGACAACTATCCAGCCTATATTGAGTTCGTGAACAAGCGAGTCGATGAACTTCTCCCATGGCATATGCATGACATGCTTGTTGAAATGAATGAACACGACATTATCAATGCCAAAGCAGCGGCGTATTATCTCTTCTCTGCCAAGCGCACTGTTTATCAGCGGCACTTCCTTATTGAAAACCAAAGTGTCGGGGTGAACATCAAAGCTAAGCACCGACGGAATAGCGTTTATCTCAGCGGCACGCCGTTTGGTCATTTCAAGCAGCGCTGCATGGCCCAGATGCACACCGTCAAAAAAGCCGAGTGCTATCGCTCTTTTTATCTCTGACATTGGATCACACCTCAATTATACTTCAAAGAAGCTTTTTATCGTTTTAAGGCTGCCGTTTTCGGCGCGGCACAGCGCAAGAAATTCACCTTCCGGCGAATAGACCCTGTACTCCCCGTCCGGCACCGAGCACGAGACTGCATTTCCGCATCGAATTTTTCTCTCCTTGGCGCCGCCAACAGTATATTTCCCCGATGATCGGAACAAAGTGTCGACCGGCAGGAGCAGTGAGTCAAGCCGGCCTTCATCCCTGGCACGCTGTACATCATCAAGGCTATATGCGTCCTCCACAACAAATTCCCCGACGCTGACTCTACGCAGAGAGCTCATGCAGCCCCCAACGCCGAGTCGCTCGCCTATATCATTACACAGAGTCCGAATATAGGTTCCCTTCGAGCATCTGATATCAAGTGTCCAATCAGAGCCGGAGCCGCCGAGTATATTTATCTCATGTATCGTCACAGGACGCGGTCTGCGCTCTACCTCACCGCCGCGGCGGGCAATGTCGTAGAGCTTCTGGCCGTTTATTTTTATTGCAGAATACATCGGCGGTATCTGCATTATATCGCCGGTAAACTCTTTTATCACAGCCGCCAGCTCATCACGCGCTATATCCGCATCACGGGCAGAAAGGATGTTTCCGGTCGTATCCTGCGTATCGGTCGTCATGCCAAGGCGGAGCCCAGCGATATAACGCTTGCTCTTCGCCTCCGCAAACTCCACCGCACGTGTCGCCCGGCCAACAAACATGACCAAGAGCCCGGTTGCCATGGGGTCAAGCGTTCCCGAGTGTCCTATGCGCCGTTCGTGCAGTATTCCCTTGAGCTTTGCCGCAGCATCGTGACTCGTCCAGCCCTCGGGCTTGTCGATAAGAAGTATGCCGTTCATTTCCAGACCTCGTCGACCACGGCAAGCAGCATATCACGTGCTTTTTCGGGCGGGCAGTCGATAGTGCAGCCGGCGGCCATGGCATGTCCGCCGCCGCCGAACACAGCACAGATATCGCTGCTGCTGACATCACTCCCGGTGCGTACCGAAACCTTGCTGCTGCCGTCCTCTCGTTCACGGATGGTTATATTAACGCTGCTGCCCTCAGCTCGGCCTGCAAGCCCTGCCAGATCGTCGCAGTCCTCTTCCCCTGCGCCTGCCTCGTGCAGCATTTCCCTGGTAATTATCGCGACTGCTATCTTGCCGTCACGGTAGAAGCCCATCCCGGAATATATCATGCCTTCAAGCTTTATGCGGGCACATGAGACCTTACGGAAGAATTTTGTATTTACCATTGCGGTATCTGCGCCGTACTCAAGAAGCTCAGCCGCCGCACGGAAAGTATCTGCGTTTGTATTGAGATACTGGAAGCAGCCGGTGTCCGTTGTGACGGCAATATACAGCAGGTCCGCCTCTTCGCGGCTGACAGAGCCGCACATTGCTTTGATCATCTCGAGAACTATCTCTCCGCAGGCTGCCTTTTCCGGGCAAACCAGCTCTTTCTTTGCGTAATGCGAATTGGTCGGGTGGTGGTCGATGCACAGGTCGACCTCGCCTTCAAAGCCCTTAGCAAACATTTTTTCCGTCGCGACATCGACGGAGACAATATATTTGTGCTTAAAGCTCTTCGGAGCAAAATATTTCTCAACATGCGGCAGATACTTTGACGTAACGGCAGGATTACGGTATAGATTTGCACGCTTGCCTGCGCGACGCAGAGCGCTGCAAAGCGCGGCAGCACTGCAAAGCGTATCGCCGTCGGGATTTGTGTGCGTGATTATCAGAATATTATTCTTGCTGAGCAAGAGCTGAGAACAATCCTGCGCGGTCATTCGTCCTCATCCCCGTCCTTTTTGATGTCCAGGCCGCTGATGACCTCGCTTATATGTGCGCCGTATTCGATGCTGTGGTCTATTTCAAACACAAGCTCAGGCGTATAACGCAGATTCATTGACGTGCCGAGCTCATGACGCAGCCAGCCGGATGCGGATCTGAGCCCCTTCTTGAACTCCTTCTCGTCTTTCATGCCCATTACGGACAGCCATATCTTAGAAT
>CAKTNU010000266.1 GCA_934589325.1 uncultured Oscillospiraceae bacterium
TACCAGCATTACACTCGCAGAATGCTCCCGCTCAAAGTCACGATAAATCGCACGTAGAAAGCGTCCCTAAAACAATATGAAAAATTTGAATTTTTGGCTGGATATTGCGCAAGCAATAGGCAGACAAATCGTGCAGCTTTGCGTCAGCAAAGGGCGCGAGAAAGAATATCATAATAAGCGATGAAAAAAGACTGTGGGGAACAAAATCGTTAATTTAGCACTCTACTATTATAATTCAATATCGATCCCATCGTCCGGCACTATGTATTCTATAATCCGCTTCCCGTTGCTGTTTCTGCCGGTTTTCCTGCACGATATATTAAGGTGCTCAAGAGCGGGAGCAAGACTTTTGACCGGTATGGACATGCCTGCAACACGATTACCATAATGTCCAAATTCACGGTTTATATAGTCCTTTATACTTGCCTGTTCTTCTCTGGTCAATGCCCTATTCATATAATCATGCTGCCGCAGGAAGTACAGAATGTTATCTTTAACTTCGTCCTGCGATGGGTTCTTATTTATAATCCAGATTTTGGAATACGGGAACCACTGCTTGATTAGCTCGCAGCCGTATTCACCATAGTCATTCATAGGCTCGTCCCAGCCGTCAGCGTAATGGGCAAAGTCGTTTATGCTGCTGCAATAATCCAATATGCCATTGATTCTCCCCTCGTATGTTTCGAAAGCCTGTGTGATGGGGTTGAATCTGATACAACGGAACATGTTTTCTACGCGCTTTATCAATGAAACAGTATTGACGGTATTGCCGTGCTTTCTGCGTTCGGCGACGTACTTTGAATATGCATCATTTACTGCTGAGACACATTCTCTGTTTATCTCTGCGTCAAAAAGGGAGAAGCTGTCGTAGTTCTGCTTAGCGTCATAAATGACATACAGCTTGTTAAGGCCTTTGCGCACACGTCCTGCCATTTGGACTAAATCAATGTAGTAATGATTTTCGGAGAACATAGTCGATATGTCCTCGTCCATAATATTGATGCCCTCTTTGCATTTTGTCGTTACGATGAAGAGCTTTATATCATGGGGAACTGTCTCGTTTTCCTTCAGCGACTTGTATATGGCGGCTTTGCGTTTTACAAGCTCGGCGGAAAAATTTTTGTCGTCATTGTCGTCGGCATACATAACGCCTATATCGTGCTCTGATATGCCGTTGTCTTTGAGATAGTCTATCAGCTGGGTCATGCTTTTTATGGTATTTGCAAAGTACACGATACGACGACCGGCACGAATGGAATTGACGAGTATCTTTTTGGCGCTTTTCCCGTTTATAAGGCAGACTTCTTTGGGAACGACGTGTTCGCACTTTTCAAAATAATCGGCTAGATGAACTTCGTCGGCGTAATCATTGAGAAGCCATTTGATGGGCGCTAATGTTCCGGTCATAAATATGTAGCGGCATGAAGAACCGCTGTGACGAATTGCGTAGTCGAGAAACTTCTCTACATAAAATGGCGCATCGGCAAATGTAGCGTCGGTGGATAAGGAGTGGGCTTCATCGAGTATGATGTAGTCAAATTTGTTCCATAAATGCGTTCTAGGGTCATCGACCGAAAAATGATGGCGCACAAATTTCTCAAGACCTGAGTTCGTGCAGACGACGTTATGGACAATGTCCGAATACAGAAATTCATACTCCCGCTCATCTACGTCAAGAAGCTGGTCAAGATTTATCCATCGGGAAGCATCAAGCTTTTTGGCCTGTGCGTCCGCAGTGATCTGGCGGGAAGTTATAAGGAGAACATGACTGCCGGCCTCCACCAGTTTTTGCACCCATAAGTTTTTGCCGCTCCCTACGCCCGAATATATCTGGACGAAGCGATACGGAGCGATATCCTTCTCATAATCAAGCACCATATGCAACAGCGTTTTTACCATCTAACCACGCCCCTTTCTACGTTCATATACTATCGCAGCGTTAATCAAAAAGTCAATACGCGAGGCATTTTTTCGCCGTGTTTTTCTCATTAAGCCGGTATGTTGACAGGCCACCTTACAGAGCAAAGGACTAATTGAGCTGTTTCTGCCGGTTTTATGATGCCCCCGCTGCCTGAAAGCCGCATGAACACAAGCCTTTTCGCCATTTTCTAAAGCACACAAAAAGCACACTGGCCACATGGATTTTAACGATTTTAAAATTTTACTTGCTTTTTTGCGTATAGTATGCTATCATATAGGAGTTAAGAAAACTGTGAAATTTGACAAGTTTACGGTACTTTTTCTTACGAAAAGTTATGGAGGGCTAGCTCAGCTGGTTAGAGCGTCCGCCTCACACGCGGAAGGTCAACGGTTCGAGTCCGCTGCTCTCCACCATCATGGTCAGCCAATTTTGATGACACTGCGTCAAACGCAGTGTCATCAAGGCTTTCCGGGCTTTTTCAGCTCGGAAATTTTTTTATTTTTCCATTGATGACAAACGCCGTTTT
>CAKTNU010000267.1 GCA_934589325.1 uncultured Oscillospiraceae bacterium
GTTATTTCCTCGGAGAAGCGCTTGTAGTATTTCTCGCTCGTTTTGCCGTTGGTGTAAATGCGGCGGATGTCGGCGCTGGACAGAATGGCACTCAGATCGTTCGGGACGGCATTTTTGATGCTGCTGTCCGCGCTGCCGGTGATCTCGCAGGAGGCGAGCACATCCCACAGCGCGATGTGATGCTTAAGGAGAAACCGCGTTTTCTCGTCTGTGTTCTGCGGCACATCAGCATTATATACTGCGGCGAGAACACGCCAGAACCGGTTCTGCGGATGGCCGTAATAAAACATGATCTCCCGCGATTTCACCGACGGGAAGCTGCCGAGGATAAGTATCTCGGATTCCGCGTCGTATACCGGCGGGAACGGATGTACAAGCATAATATCAGACTCCCTGCAAAAAGCAGCCGCAATATTGCGGCTGCTTTTTAATGTTGAACTTACTTCTTGAAGCTATCCTTCAGCGCGACTGCGCGGTTGAAGACAAGATGCTCCGGAGACGCATCGCGGTTGTCGAGGCAGAAGTAGCCCTGACGCATGAACTGGAAGCCCTCGGAGTCCTTGCCCTTCTCGGGCATCGGGAGCTTACCGAGACCCGCTTCGACTTTGCAGCCGGTGAGGACCTTGAGGCTGTCGGGGTTGATGCAGTCGAGGAAATTCTTGTCCGGGCCGTCCGGCTCGGGATCGCTGAACAGATAATCATACAACCTGACCTCGGCGTCGACTGCGGTGCCTGCATCGACCCAGTGGACCGTTGCCCCCTTGACCTTGCGGCCGTCAGACGGGTCTCCGCCGCGGCTTTCGGGGTCGTACTCGCAGTATATCTCGGTGACGTTTCCGTCCGCATCCTTTTTGCAGCCGGTGCAGGTGACCAGATAGGCACCCTTGAGCCGCACTTCAAAGCCGGGGTGCAGGCGCTTGTACTTCGGTGCGGGGACCTCCATAAAGTCGTCGGCTTCTATCCACAGCTCGCGAGAGAAGCTGATCTCGCGTGTTCCGTCCTCGGGACGAAGGGGATTGTTCTCAACGGTCAGCAGTTCGGTCTTGCCATCGGGGTAATTCGTGACGATGAGCTTGACGGGGTGCAGCACAGCCATGACGCGCTTTGCGTTCTCGTTCAGATCATCGCGCAGGCAGCTTTCAAGCAGAGCCCAGTCGACCGTGGAGTCGACCTTTGACACGCCGATACGCTCGCAGAAATTACGGATGGACTTGGCGGTATATCCGCGGCGGCGCAGACCGCAGAGGGTCGGCATACGCGGATCGTCCCAGCCGGAGACGCGGTGCTCTTCGACCAGCTGACGAAGCTTGCGCTTGGACATAACGGTGTAGTTGATGCCGAGGCGTGCAAACTCTATCTGGCGCGGCTTGATGCCGGGAATGGACACGTTAGACACGACCCAGTCATACAGCGGGCGGTGCGCCTCATACTCGAGTGAGCAAAGGGAGTGAGTGATGCCCTCGAGTGCGTCCTGGATCGGGTGGGCGAAATCGTACATCGGGAAGATGCACCATTTAGTGCCCTGACGGTGATGCTCAATATATCTGATGCGGTACAGCACCGGGTCGCGCATATTGAAATTGCCGCTGGCGAGGTCTATCTTGGCGCGCAGAGTGTAGCGGCCTTCCTCAAATTCGCCGTTCTTCATGCGCTCAAACAGATCAAGACTCTCTTCGATGGGACGGTCGCGCCAAGGGCTGACGGCAGGATGCGAGGTGTCGCCCCTGTATTCGCGGAACTGCTCCGGCGTGAGCTCACAGACGTAGGCAAGTCCCTTCTTGATCAGCTCGATAGCGTACTCATAGGTCTTGTCAAAATAGTCGGAGCCGTAATAGAATCTGTCGCCCCAGTCAAAACCGAGCCAGTGGATGTCCTCCTTGATGGCGTCGACATACTCGGTGTCCTCCTTGGCGGGGTTGGTGTCGTCCATGCGCAGGTTGCAGATGCCGCCGAAATGCTCGGCTGTGCTGAAATCTATGGTCAGCGCCTTGCAGTGGCCGATGTGCAGGTATCCGTTCGGCTCGGGCGGGAAGCGGGTGTGTATCTGCATCCCATAGCAGCGATGACCCTCGGAGAGATCCTCCTGAACAAAGGCCTCGATGAAATTTCTTGTTGTCTCTTCCATATATCCTCTCTCCTATAAAAAGCTGTCATGATATTATAAACGATTGTCCTGATAAATACAATATTTTTTTGAACAAAACGGTATTCAGTATGGCGTCGGCATTTTGTGTTTACAGAAATAAATTCGTATAATATAATACATTAAAAAGACGGTACCCATGGTGCGCCGGATTTTGCTGCGTACATTGGGCGGACAGAGAGGCTCCGATATTAAAAAATACAATAAGCCCGACGGCCTTGCGTCGGGCTTATTGTATAGATGAAAGAGGACAAATTGAAAAAGTATATTGCGAGTA
>CAKTNU010000268.1 GCA_934589325.1 uncultured Oscillospiraceae bacterium
GCTCCGCACGGCGTCAAGCGCGGAGTGCAGGGAGTCGTAATCGGTTTTTACAGCCGCCATCTCGGCGAGCATCCTTATAAGCTCGCCGTCGTTACTTATCTCCACCCCAGCTTCGTCGCTCACAATCTGATAGAATATCTCGCGCGGGAGCGCAAGCACGGCGGTCACATCACCGCTCCCCAGTTCAATTGATCTCACGTCCGCGGAGCTTATAAACTCCAGCTCTTCGATGCTCTTTATCGCCGAATGGGTGTCCTTTATGCTCCTTATGCCGTCGCAGTGAGTTTTTATAGCGTCGTACAGCGCCGACTTCATCTTGTTGTCGCCTCCGATGGCGTCCAGCCAATCCGGCAGATAGAAACCGATTGACTTGACCGGAAACTCCTCAAGCACACACCGCATTATGCAGCACATGTCGTTTTCATCAAGCGTCTGACAATTCACGCGCAGGCAGCTGACGCCAAATTTCTGCTCCAGCTCCGCCGCCGCGCCGATGGCCGCGTCCGACTCCGGCTCCGCGCTATTCATAAGCACGACGAAGGGCTTATTTATCCTTTGCAGCTCCTCAATAACGCGTTGCTCCGGCTCAAGATATTTTTCTCGTTCTATCCCGCAGATGCTCCCGTCGGTCGTGACGACGATGCCGATGGTGGAGTGCTCCGCGATGACGCGGCGTGTACCCTCCTCGGCCGCAGTGGTCATGCTGACCTCCTGCTCGAACCATGGCGTCGCAACAAGGCGCTCGACGCCGTTTTCAAACTGGCCTGCCGCGCCATCGACCATGTACCCCACGCAGTCAACCAGCCGCACGGACAGCTCGCATCCGTCCAGCGACAGGCGCACGGCCTCTTCAGGGATGAACTTAGGCTCCGCCGTCATAATGGTTCTGCCTGAGCCGCTCTGCGGAAGCTCATCTCTGGCGCGTTCTCTGGTATAGGTGTTCTCTATCTCCGGAATGACCATTGTCTCCATAAACCGCTTGATAAATGTAGATTTTCCGGTTCTAACCGGCCCAACGACGCCCAGCATGAAAGCGCCATCGGTTCTTGCAGCGATATCCCTGTAAATTTTTGTGTCAATCATAAAAAAGCCTCCGCTCTCATGTTCTCGTTTGTACGAGTCTATGAACAGCGGAGGATTTTTATGACGGCATGTCAAGCGAACCGCGCCGTCTGATCGTGCCTTTGCGATACCCGAAGCTCGACGCCGGGAAACGCAAGGCTGAGTCTTTCGTGCAGCGCATATATCACGGGGTTTTCTGTGCAGAAATGGTCGCCGTCTATCAGATTTATGCCCAGCTCACGAGCAGTCAGGAACTGGTCGTATTTGATATCGGACGTCAGATACGTATCACAGCCGAGCTCATACGCGCGCTCCACGCTTGAGCCGCCCGCGCCGCCCATGACGGCAAGCCGCTCTACCGGACGCCCGGCGTCATAATAGCGCAGGCCGTTTGTCCTTAGCGCGGCCTTGCAGAATGGCAGAAAACGCTCCATGTCCGCCGGCTCACGCAGTTGGCCGACGCGGCCACAGCCGTCCTCGTCCAGCGCGGATATAAGATCAGCGCCCAGCAGCGACAGCAGTACGTCGTTCACGCCGCCATCGGCAATATCGAGATTCGTATGCATGGAGACAAGCGAAATATCGTTTTTGACGAGCTTCATCACACGCCTCTGCGTGATATCATCCGCCGTCAGGCTCTTCATCGCGTTCCATATGAGCGGGTGATGCGTGATTATCATATCCGCCCCGAAGTCTATGGCCTCATCAATGACCTCGCCGGTTGCGTCTAGCGCCAGCAGCGCCTTATCAACGCGCTGCCCGCGGTTGCCTATCAGGAACCCGGCGTTATCAAAATCCATTTGCAGTTCAAGCGGAGCTATCAGCTTCAAAAACTCAAATATCTCGCCCGCCGTCGTTTGCGTCATCTGCCGCCCTCCATTTCTCTAAGCTGTGTCAGTATCTCTTCGTACAGCCTGCGCCGATTTATGATTTCAATCTCAGCGCTTTCGCTCATACCGTCCACCGCTGAAGCGAAACGGCGTTCAAGCTTTCTGCGCAGCTCCGGAAACAGCGGGTCGCTGCCGACAAGAGCGGCGCCGCCGGTAAAAAGCTCAGCGTCGTTCAGCCGCTGGTGCCCGCCGAAGCACGCGGTAATTATCTGATACAGCCGGTCGTCGCGCACAAGCTCTTCCGAGATTATCTCAAATTCATTATATACCAGCCAATAGCGCAGGATCTCGCACTTTGTCATGGGCTGGAGGATCAGCGTGTACTCCCGCGACATGCACCACTCCGCCCTGTCAAGAATGCCGCATATCGTGTCCCCGCCCATGCCGGCAATTACAATGGTGTCAACCTCAGACGGGTCACAGCCGTCAAGCC
>CAKTNU010000269.1 GCA_934589325.1 uncultured Oscillospiraceae bacterium
GTTGAGTTCTGCCACAGAGTCGGCCTCGACTACGTCTCCTGCAGCCCGTTCCGCGTTCCCATCGCCCGCCTTGCAGCAGCACAGGCCGCGATCAAGGATATGCAGTAATCGCAGTATAAGCGTATAAGATCATAAAATAAAGAAGCACGCCGTTCCGTAAGGAACGGCGTGCTTTTGTGAGCCGAAAATTATTGTGCCTTATCCGTGTCCGCGGGGCTTTCTTGACAGACCGAAAAACAGCTGGCCGTCTGATAGACGGCCAGCTGTCGTTATATTGCGTATTATTCAAATCTTACGAAGCCTGTGGTGCTGCCGAGGGGATATCCGAGTATCCAGGCGGTCTCGCCGCAGTTGGGGCATTTTACGCCCTCTGCATTGAGCTTTTTGACCCGGGACTCGGCGCGCATGAGGTACATATTGCTCTTGTCGAGATAATTGCACTTTGAGCAGCAGCATAGATAGTTTGCAAAGCTGTCATATATGCCGCGCTCCCGGTCGGCCTTTTCCTGATAGCTAAGCGCTCTCGGCGTGATATTCTTGTTCCTCTGCATCGTACCACCTCAGATCAGATGCTCGCGCTTGACGCTGTCATAATGCTTGTCGAGAAACGGCAGGACGACAGAGCGCATGAGCTTCATGTCCAGATTGAAGTAATATACCGCGAACAGCGCGGCGACGGTACCCGACAGAATACCGAGAAGTTTCAGCAGTTTTTTCATCGTTCGCTCCTTTCTTACCAGCCGAGGGTATCGTCAAAATCGACCAGAGACGGGTCAACGGGTTCCTCGTGCAGAACATCCGTCATGTACTGGTTGACGGCGCGGCGGGCCTCGTTTGTAGGTACTATGCGGCAGTCCATGAGGGAATGAGGCATCCAGATAATATGAAACTTATCGCGGTGCTTTGCAAATTCCTCCTCCAGCAGCCCCTGTGCGCCGGCCATGCCCTTGCAGCCGATATCGTCGTACATAATGATGGTGTCGCAGTTGAACTTTTCCGCCGTTTCCCACATCTGCATCAGGTGACGGTTGCCGCCGACGGTATGTGTGCGCATCGGGGTGTGGGAATACCAGTCCGCAAGATCCTCCATCATCGTCTCCCTGTCCTCGGTGTCGATCAGGTTATGCCCGGTCAGCGAGTCCATATTTATAACGGCGAGGATGCCCCAGCAGTTATACAGCCAGCCGACACCGTGGCAGTAATAGGTCGAGCCGCAGGACCACGCAAGCGCTCTGTGCCGCGTGTTCGGGAAGGGCTTGATGTTTTTCTCAATGCACTCGTACATGAGCTTGAGCGTTTTGGCCGAGGACTTGGCAAAGTATTTGGTGCCGCCCTGCTGGTAGAAGTATATGCGGTACATGCCCTGACATATCGCGTTGAGGCAGCCGTTATCGGTCTTGCAGTAGATGTCCCAGCGCTCCAGCTCCTCGCGGTTGACCTGATTGGTCGCCTCGCAGTGCTTTATGAAGGCGTCCCAGTCAAATTTGCGGCCGAACTGCTTTTCCATGAAGTCAATGGCGCTCTCGATCTCGTGTACGCCGAGCTCCTTGGTGGTCGGGTCATCGTACATCAGGGGCGTGGTGAGCGGATGCACGGCCTTTTGCCCGTTATTCGACAGTGCCCGGTACATGGCGGAATTGTCCATCATATTTGCGTCGCAGGGATTGTTGGTGGTCATCCAGAAGTTGCCGATGTCGGGGTACTCGCCCTCGACGGCGACGCCGACCTCTGTCAGCGGCAGGGTGCACATGTCGCCCGGGATGCCGCAGCTTACGGCCTGGTCAACGTAGTAGCAGCCCAGCTCCTTGCGCATGAGCGGCAGCATGAAGGCGGCGTGCTGCTGGATATTGACGGCATAGCAGCCGGGGAAGCCAAAGATGAGGTGCTTGGGAAGCGTATAGTCGAACGCTACGGTGACGTCCGTCCACTTGGTCTCGCCGAAATGACGGTCGGCGCGCAACTCATTCCACAGCGTCTCGATAGAGTCGGATATCATGCAGTCTATGGCGGTGAGGTCTGCACGCAGAGCCATGCCGCGGTCACCCTCTATCCATTTATCTATCATCGACGGGGAGACGAGATATGCGCTGAGCCAGCGGTACTTCCAGAACGCCTTCATCATGCGCACCGGGTCCCGCATGACGAGGCCGCCCATCTTGACCCAGGTGATGAGCCAGCGGCTGAACGCATATGCGGTGTCCTTGACGCCGCGCCACTCGCGGCGGGCGTATATGTTCGTGCCCTCTATGTAGCGCTGGCCGATGTAGTGACATTTTTCGTCGCCCTTGAGAAAATGCTCAAGAGTGCCGTATTGCTGCTTTAAGCTGTATTTTCTTTTCCACATAT
>CAKTNU010000270.1 GCA_934589325.1 uncultured Oscillospiraceae bacterium
TTCTCGGTGATTTCCCTTGCCATTGCTACACCTGATAACTAAGCTCTTTTAATACTTCGTTATTAGCCCGTAGCCTTATCGGCGGGAGGCCTTTTGCGGTGTTACAGGAAAAATTTCCGGTGCAGGGAGCGGCGTAGCGGCTTGCAGATGGCGATGACCAGCAGCATCGCGCCGAGCAGGACGCCGGCGGCAAGGGGGTACAGCGACCAGAAGAACGCCCGCTCTATCCCGAAGGTGATATGCAGCAGGAACTCTATCAGCACCGTGAGGCCGCCGGTGAGCATCAGCCCGCCGCCGAAGATGTACAGCGCCGCGCCTGGGACGTAGCGCATCAGCGCTACCACGGCCGTCACGAGCAGCATGACCGCGCCGGTGACGGGAAAGGCGAAGGACAAAAACCAGTGACCGCCGACAGCAAAATTGATGTACAGCAGGTAAAGGGCAATGGCGGCGAAATCGACGGGGACAAAGATGACCGGATTCGGCTTCCTGAACCACAGCGGCAGTACCGCGATGATATACAGCAGCGCTACGCCGCCCGCGGCGTAGCCCGACCAGACCAGCGAACCGTTTATGCGCCAGTCGCATATGATACACAGCACGGCCGGGAGCAGTGTCAGCACCGTCAATATAAACAGCGCACCCGAGCGGTTGACGTCCTCGGGACGGACGCGGTCGTCCGGCGGGAAGGGCGGCTCGCCGTCCTGACGCGGCAGGTCGGGGTGGAACACCCTTGTCCCGCACAGAGGACAGACCTTTTCGCTGTCGGCCAGTTCAACTCCGCATTTTACACAGAACATTTATATTTCCTCCTGTTGGATTGGATGATGGATAGACGGCTCACCGCTCGTTGCTCTCGACCTTCACGCGTATGCCGAGTCCATGGAGGACCTCGTAGAAGCGCTGCTCCAGCTCCGGCTCCTTGATGTTGCGGATGCAGTTTATATACATCGTACCCTTGTACGAAAGCACGCCGCAGTCATGCGGGGCACGCGCCTGCACGCCGATGATGAAGTCCATACGGCGCACGTACTGTTCCATGACCTCGGGCAGCTTTACATTGCCCAGGTTCGAGAGGCAGAGGCAGGACTTACATTCGCCGACGGTGTCGAATACGGCCTTCATCGCAATGTTCTTTATGAACAGAGGCATGACCTTGAGAATGGGAGACTTCTCGCTGGCGACGTTTGCGGCGAATTTTGCACGCATCGACTGCGGGTTGTTCTCGAGCCCCATGCGGTGGTGCACGATGGAGCATATCTCCTCAAAGCTGTAGTCGCCCATGCGGGGGTCGACCTCGGGGGTGATATACGAGGCAAAATTGCGCAGAGTGCGGCTTGGGAACAAACGGCGCAGATTCACGGGCAGCAGTATCTTCACGGGTTTGCGCAGGCGGCGCTGGGGCACCTTCTCGGCCTGAATGACGAGTATCGCCTGCATCATTGCGGCGCACAGCAGCTCGGTTATCGTCACGCCGTACTGCCTGGCGACGGGCTTTATGTCGTCGACCTGAACCATCATGGTTATCAGATCCTTGAAGCCGTCCGGCTCCGGGGTGCCGCTGAGATGATACGCGGTCGCCTCCCTGCGGCTGGCCTTGACGTCCCCGGCATAGCGGATGAAGCTGTCCTCCAGCTCTTCCTCGTTCGGCTCCTCGAGCCTGCCGAGTACGCCGTCCTGTGCGGGGACGCTGACGCCGTATTTCTGGCTGAGATATTCGGCGAGCAGGGTCTTGAAAAAGGTCATGCCGCCGTTGCCGTCGGTAACGGCGTGGAAAAATTCTACCGCGATGCGGCTGCGGCCGTCATAAACAAGCACGCGCAGCGCACATTCGCGCACCTTGCCGAACGGAACATGGGCGAGCGGGCAGCTCTTTTCGGCCTGAATATCCGGCGCCTTCGGGAGCTGCTCGAGATAGTACCAGAATACGCCCGGCCGGAGACGGACGGCGATGGACGGGAAGCGGCGCACGGTGACATCCAGCGCGGCGCGCAGGACGTTCACGTCCACAGGCTCGGTCAGCTCTGCGGAAAGGCGGAAGAAATTGTTCCATTTGCGGCGCTTTGCGGCAGGGTATATCTTTGCGGCGTTGTCGAGCCGCATCCAGCGCAGACTGCGCGCCGGGGACAGGACCCGGTCCATAAATTTGTTTATGGCCTCGAAGTCCGACGGCATATTCTCGCTCAGGCAATACAGCACATATGCGTGCCAGCGCTCGGGCGCGATTATCATGCGGCTTTTGCAGCCGCTTTTCACGAGCCGCTCGTGCAGCATGCGAGTATCGTCCAGCATGACCTCGTCCCCGCCGACGAACAGCAGCGAGGGCGGCATGCCGGTC
>CAKTNU010000271.1 GCA_934589325.1 uncultured Oscillospiraceae bacterium
GGCGGAGACATAGCGGTGAGAGGTCCCGTGGAAGCCGTAACGACGGATGCCGTCGTTCTTGTAGTACTCATAGGGAACTGCATACATATATGCCTTACCGGGCATGGTCTGGTGGAACGCGGTGTCGAATACGGCGACCATAGGTACATCGCCCATGACGGCTTTGCAGGCGTTGATGCCAGTGATGTTGGCGGGGTTATGCAGCGGGGCAAAGGGGATGCACTCCTCAAGCGCTGCCATGACCGCATCGTCGATCCTGACGGAGCTTGCGAACTTCTCGCCGCCGTGAACGACGCGGTGACCGACAGCGTCGATCTCCTTCATGGAGGAAACAACACCATATTCGGGGCTGGTCAGCTTCTCAATGACAGCCGCAATAGCCTCGGAGTGAGTGGGCATGGGAACATCCTCGTTGAAAACGGGCTTTCCGCCGACCAGCGGGCTGTGCTTGAGGTGCCCGTCAATGCCGATACGCTCGCACAGACCCTTTGCCATGACCTGCTCATTGGCCATGTCGATGAGCTGATACTTCAGGGAAGAGCTGCCTGCGTTGATAACAAGAATTTTCATATATTTTATCCTTTCTCTTGTAAATATGCAGTTTTTAAATTAGAATAATACAAGACTTATTTTAATACAAAATACAGAAAACGCAAGTCTTTTTTGTCGCAGATGCGAACATAGCGCAGTCATAAGAAATTCTTCCCGCGAAGTACAGAATATATGACTGCGCCGGACCGTAAACAGACTGCTCAATACATATTATAACCGGGAGGCAGAACAATGGCCATAATAGGCATAGTTGCGGAATATAACCCGTTCCACACGGGGCATGAGTACCACATTGCAAAGAGCAGGGAACTGCTCGGCGCGGACAGCACCGTTGTATGCGTGATGAGCGGCGACTTTGTGCAGCGCGGAGAGGCAGCGCTGTATTCAAAATTTGCCCGTGCAGAAGCTGCCTGCCGCTGTGGGGCAGATCTGGTCATCGAGCTGCCGCTGCCGTGGGCGCTCTCATCGGCGGAGGGCTTTGCCCGCGGAGCAGTTGGACTTCTCGGCGCACTCGGGGCGACGCATATCAGCTTCGGCAGTGAGTGCGGCGAGATACAGCAGCTTGAAAGAATAGCGGAGAGCCTTATAGACCCGGCAGTCAACGCCGAGATAGGCCGGGAGCTTACCGAAAACGCGAACGTCTCCTATGCTTCCGCACGGCAGACCGTGCTGGAGCGGCGGCTTGGGGCGGAGGCGAAGTTAATAGAGCAGCCGAACAATATACTGGCCGTAGAGTACCTGAAAGCCACATATGAGCTGCGGCTCGGCATCACACCGGTCACCGTGCAGCGCTTCGGCAGCGGGCACGACCGTGACGGAGAAGGACCCGGACCGAAGTCTGCATCGGAGCTGAGGCGCATGATCCTCTCCGGTGAAAAAGTTGATAATTATATCCCGAAAAATGCATTGTCTGTATATTCACGTGAGGAGAGCCTCGGCAGACAGGCCATGTCCCGTGATTCTCACGAGACGGCGATACTGTCCAGGCTGAGGATGTTTAGTGAAAATTACTATAACTCTTTGCCGGATTCCGGCGGCGGTCTCGGCAGCCGACTTTTCAAAGCCGCGCACGAGGAGGCAACGCTTGACGGTATCCTTGCGTCGGTCAAGACAAAGCGTTATGCTCTCTCCAGAATACGCAGAATGTGCCTTTGTGCGGCTCTTGGCGTTAAAAACGGCGTTGCAGATGAGCTTCCGCCGTATGCCCGCGTCCTTGCGGCAAACTCGCGGGGTTGTGCATATCTGCGGGTGATTGCCAAGGATCCGGCGGTTCCGGTCATAAGCAAGCCAGCCGCCGCAAGGTCACTGTCCGCAGAACGCGGGCAGGTGTTCGAGCTTGGCGCGGCTGCTAATGAACTGTATGTGCTTGCATACCGTGCCGAACAGGAGCGCAGAGGTGGGCAGGACTGGAGGACCAGCCCAAAAATTGTGCAAAACGACTAAAGGTATTAAATACCGTTTTTATTCATTTGGAATTTCTCCCTATTGCAATTTAGCGTAATGCAGTGCATAATTACAATATCGTCATTGAAAAACAAGTGTCCGTTATAGACGGACAGAAGCTGGCGAAGTAATCTGAGGAGGAAAGAAAAATGAAGAAAGTTATTGCAATGCTTTTGGCTGCAGTTATGCTGTTTGCGCTGTGCGCCTGCGGCTCCACTGACTCCGGCTCCAAGCCTGATGCATCCGGCAGCAATAAGGTCGTAAAGATCGGTGTATTTGAACCGACCAGCGGCCAGAACGCGGCGGGCGGCAAGAAGGAGATACTCGG
>CAKTNU010000272.1 GCA_934589325.1 uncultured Oscillospiraceae bacterium
GTGGACAGCCTGTGCGCGATGACAAGCAGCGTCTTGCCCTTGGTCAGAGCCGCTATGCTCTGCTGTATCTTGTCCTCGTTTTCCGGGTCCGTAAATGCCGTCGCCTCGTCAAGGATGACGATAGGCGCATTTTTCAGCATCATGCGTGCGATGGCGATACGCTGCTTTTCTCCGCCTGACAAGCGTTTTCCGGCTTCGCCTGCAGGTGTGTCGTAGCCCAGCGGGAGCTTTGAGATAAATTCCTCGCACTGCGCGGCTCTTGCCGCGGCCTTTACCTCCTCGTCAGTGGCCTTCGGGTTGCCGAGTCGGATATTTTCCAGCAGGGAGCAGCGAAACAGGAAGTTGTCCTGAGTAACGAAGCTGACGTACTCCGAAAGCTGGCCGAGCGGCATATCCTTGACGTTAACACCGCCGACAGTGATGCTGCCGGCGCTCACGTCCCAGAACCGGGCAATGAGCTTTGCGACTGTCGATTTGCCGCCGCCGGACGGCCCGACCAGCGCCGTGAAGCTGCCCTCGGGAAGGCTCAGATCTATGCCGTGCAGCACCTCGTCCTTTTCGCTGCCGGTGTAGGAGAAATGGACGTCTTTGAGCACAACGCCGGTGCCGTGCACATCAGCACGCTCCTTCGGCTCTGGAAGCTCCGGCATCTCAAGAAATTCCTCCAGATTCTCCACCGTGAACTTGACCTGACGCATATTTTCGGAGAAAACCTCCAGCTTTGCAAGAGAGCCGACCATTGAGATGGACAGCATAACAGCCAGGGCCGCTTCCGGCGCGGTTATTATGCCCTTGCCTGCCAAGGCGAGCGCCGTGGGGAGCACGCCGATAAGCGTCGACGGGAAGAGCGCAAAGCTCAGCTTCATGGTAACAAAGGTGCTTGTCAGCCATTTTACGACAAAGCTGCGGAAATCGTTTATCGCGCCGGCGTATTTTTCGTAGCTCACACCGGCTCTGCCGAAGGCTTTGATCACCTCTATGCCCTCTATATACTCGACGATAGTGCTGTTCATATGGCTCGCGGAGCGGTCGTATTTCTCGAAGCTCTCACCGCTTATCTTAAAGGTCAGCCCCATGCATATGAGCGACAGCGGGAATGTGACCAGAGAAGCCAGCGCCAGCCGCCAGTCGAGGCAGATAAGCGCCGCGATACTGACAATGGGGAGCACAACATGTCCTGCGCCCTCCGGTATCATATGCGCGAGCGGCGGTTCGAGATTTTCGATTTTGTCGACCATCATGGTCTTTATTTCGCCGATGCTGTGATTTTCAACATTGCCGAGCGGCGCATGCAGAAAGCGGTCGGCAAGCCGCAGGCGCAGAGCCTCGAGAATGGTGTAGGCCATGGCATGCGAGGTGCCGGACGAGAGACTGAACAGCAGTATCTTCGCGGCTCCGGCCGCGAGAGATATCAGGCACCATTTAACGATCACCGCTGCAGTCACCGTGCCGGAAACAAACTCGCATATGAGCCAATACATGCAGTAAAACGGCACAAGACCAAGAGTGACGCTCAGTACCGACAGGATCACCGACAGCCGCATACGCTTCTTTTCACCCTCGGCGTAGGTGAAAAGAGCCTGTGTCCAGCTCTTCTTTTTGTGTTGCATTTCGATTCCTCTCTTCTCATGGAAATTTGCGTGGATATATCGCATTAGTTAGAAGCCTCTAACTAATGCTCAAAAAATAACAGGACCTTACTGCCCCATTATTTTAAGCCAGCCTGCGGCGTAGAAGGTGTTCAGCTCTTCAACGTATTTTTGAGCCTCGCTCATCGGCATATCATGTATAATGATCTCCATATACGCATTGAGCATGCCGGTTATGAGGATATGCTCAAGCCGTCTGTCCATCTCCGGCACATCTATACCCATGCCGCGCAGGACGCCGCGGTAGTGCTCGGTCGCCTCTGCCTCCAGACGGACGAGCCCGTCCACCATGCCTGCATACGGCGTTCCATCCGCGCACTGCAGCAGAAGGTGGAAAGCATCGCGGTGCGTGTCCATGTAATTCAACAGCTCGTACATGCAATCCTTGGCGAACGTGTTCATGCGCTGTGCCTGCTCCTCGGGCGGAAGGCTCTCAAATATGTAAAGAGAGTCGCGGTAGCGGCCGGTAAGATAGCGGTATTCTTCGTCAACGAGCGCGGCGAACAGCGCCTCCTTGCTGGCATAATAGCCGTAGAAAGCACCGGTAGTTACTCCGGCAGTCTTGACAATGTTCCGCAGTGATGCCGCACGGAAGCCTTTTGCAAGAAATTCCGTCATCGCGGCGCGATGTATGCGCTCCATAGTGGAGCCGTCCTGTATCTCCA
>CAKTNU010000273.1 GCA_934589325.1 uncultured Oscillospiraceae bacterium
CCCAGCACCGCCGCCACCTGCACGACGTTCAGCATCAGGGGCAGCTCGTCGTAATTCTTATAGGTACATTCGTTCATATACAATCCTTTTCAGTCAATATTTGTTCTTAGTATTCTGCAATTAAAATCATTACCGTATTTGTTGCAGCGCCGCCGCAAAGCCTTGTGGCACGGGACTTTGCGGGGATTTTTCCCAAATTTAGCGTCAAACGGTTCTGGCGCCTTCGAAAAAAGCGCCTTTTTCACAACGCCGCAATCTCTTGTGGCAGCCTGCACTGCGGGATGCTGTAAACGGCAACGGCGCAGAAAAGCGCCAATGCCTTTCTCCTGCTTCTTCCTTCGTCCTCCGCAGAGCTGAGAAAGCCCCCGAAAATCCGCCCGAAAGCGGCTCGAAATCCCTCTCCGGGGCTGGAACGCTGTCCCGCCCCGAAGGAGGCCACACAGCGGCTCACAGGGGCGAACGTGGGGATCTTCAGCCTGTTCCGCCAGTTTTTGCTGTACCTGTTGTCGCTCGGCAGCAGCTTCGGCAAGGTACAGTTGATGCTGGGTATACCACTCTACTGCTTCGCGGATAGGGCGGATGTGGTAACGCAGGTTGCCGTTTTTCTTCAGCCCATTCTGCATGATGACCGACGTCGGCTCTACGGTGATGAGCCCCTTTTCTACCAGCCCGGCCACATAACGTTTGACGGAACTTTTGCTTTTGCCAATGGCTTTTCCAATCGTTTCGTAGCTGGGCCAGCACTCATGTGTCTCACGATTTCCCAGACGCAGCAACAGAGCGTAGACGGCCAACTCACCCGTTGTCAGATGCAGAGAGAAAATTTCGTTGGGCAGCGGCGTAAAGTTTTTCTGTTTGTTGTTTTGTAAGTTCAATAAACACCTCCAGTTCTTGTTGACATGATCGCGCAAACGATGTAGACTTATATTGCAAATCCGTTCCATATGTCCCATGGGTAGAGGGTAACAGATTTTGCTATTTTTGTCAAGTCACATCATTCATGTAAATATCATGTGTCTAAAACGAGGGTGTATTATGCGAGAGAAATTTAAGACCTGCATTTCAAACGGCAGGGAACGATATTGGGATGGACAAGAAAGAAGCGTCGCTTTTCCGGAGAGCCTGCTGGACTTTCTCTATTGGGACATGAAGAAGGTGGAAGCGGACTTCCATAAGCTTTCTGTGATAGCACAGCGAGAGTGTGAAAGTATCGAAACAATACTTTCTTATTTTACAGGGAATAACGCTTACTATGGTTTGCTGTTATGGAGCTGGCGGCACCGCCGCCCGTGTGAAAGCGTCGAGCAATGGATGCGGCAGTTTGAGGCGATGCCAAAGAAATTAGCGCGGCTCCAGCGGCAGGCTCTGGAGCTTTTTGACCATGTGCTGAACACCGATTTGGACAAGCAGACACCGGAACAGCGGATGGCGACGTATTACGCAGACAATCCAGAGTACTGCATCATGGTCTACAAGTTCCAGCCGCAGAAATTATATTATGAGAGGTACAACCGTGACACGTTTGCGGAAGTGCTGTACCCTGATACGATGTACGACCTCATTGACTACCACTTGAAGGAGTGTGTGCGCCGCGGCGTGAAGCTGCGGAAGTGCAAGAACTGCGGACGGTACTTTGTGGTGTCGGGTCACGGCGGCGCGGAGTATTGCGACCGGTCATTCAACGGCGGACGCACCTGCAAGGAGACCGGCGCAGTGCGGGTGTGGACGATCAAGCATAACGAGGACGAGCTGTTTCGGGAGTATCGCCGCGAGTACAAGAAGCGGTTTGCCCGTATCCGTACAGGCCGCACCACGAAGGAGCAATTCTACGCATGGAGCGAGCAGGCCAGAGAGAAAAAGGAGGCCTGCGAGACCGGCAAGCTGCCGCGAGTGGAGTTTATTGAGTGGCTAAAGGAAGACGAGGTGTGACCGATGGTCGCGTTTTTCTTTGATTACAGCGTGGTCATTTTTACGTCTTATTGACTTACCTTGAGGCAGTACCGCACTCTCGAACGGAATTGCCTCAAGGTGAGTAAGGTTCCGGGTATTATGATATGCTCCCTCTATGAGAGACAGTGAAAAAACAGACTGTCGAACATGGAGGGAGCATATCATTACCCAGAGGCCGTCATTGTTATAATATATACTTGGAGGGAGGGGGAGAATCGAATTTTATTCATCCTCAGCCACAGGCGTTGCATCTGCTATAGCCACTGAGTTCCGTTTTTACAGTCCAATCCGCTTCATGAAGTTGTCGTAGGCCTTTACGCTGCCGGTTTCCGTATGGGAGACCTGCCGCATCTGCCGCAGCCG
>CAKTNU010000274.1 GCA_934589325.1 uncultured Oscillospiraceae bacterium
TTCAATAGTGATCCGAGAGAACCGACGATTACAAAGGGCAGAAAGGTTGTAAACGCGTTCTTAATGCTTGCGAGATACTTGTTGTCATCAACCTTTTCCGCAACAATAAGAATTGCATCCTCAAATTTGTGTGACATTGCCACAGAAAGCACCTTCTTTCACGAAATGGCGTGTTGCGTCCGCCGGTAGTGCCAGCTGCCGGCGGATCATTTTTAAGCTACTTGGACGACGCCACCAAATCCTCAGCTTGCTTGAGAACCGCCGCTCCGTCACAGCGTCCATAGGAGACGGGATCGATAACGCCAATCGGAGCATGCCCTTCAACAATCTTCGTCACTTTGCGTAAAATATGACGCACCTGTGGACCAAGCAGCAAGACATCGAAATTACCCAGCTCATCGGAAATCTGGCCCTGCTCAACAGCCCAGATTTTATAGTCCTTACCCTGGGCCTTAGCAGCCTCCTGCATCTTGGTCACAACGAGTGATGTGCTCATTCCCGCACAGCAGGCAAGCATGATATTCATGGTCTCTCTCCTTTGTTCTCACGCACTTGCGCACTTATGGACAAAACTTAGTTAGTACCGTTCTTGTACAGATCGATGAATCGCTCGGCAAGATCGTTTGCGAGTATCGCCATCGTTAGATGGTCCTCTGCATGCACCAAGATGATGTTCACCTCAACGGAGTTGCCGTTTGCCTCATCGCGTGTAAGTTTGAACTGCACTTCATGGGCTGCATGCATCTCGTCTCGAGCCTCTTTAAGTTGGGCGTCAGCAGCTTCAAAATCGCCGTCGGCGGCAGAGTCGATCGCCATAAGGGCGGCAGACTTTGCGTTACCGGCATGCAAGATAATCTGCATCGCATCCAAATACTTATCCTCGTCCATTGTCCCTCCTCCTATAGATCGCAGTGTCCGTGCAATAGCTCCATCAGTGTCGAGAGACTCTGATGGCTGATCAGCGTGTCGATGTCGTGTTCACTGGTAAGCAGCTTGGCCGCTCGCTGATAAAAACCTTGGAGGTTTTTATCGCGCTTCTTGGATATGCTCAACAGGAAAACAACCTGGACATCATGAGTGTTCCAAGAAACAGGTTTATCAAGGATTCCGATGCATACGAACGTCTCATCCGTTACCGCCTCAAAGGGATGAGGAATGGCCACGCGATTTCCGAAAGATGTCTCAGCCAGTGATTCGCGCCTCAGTACCGAGGACTCAAATGCATCAGGGATTGGTTTAACGTCGGCGATTCGTTGACAGAGTTCAGAAATGACCTCTTCCTTGCTCTCGCAGTGCATGTGGGTGAAAAACAGATCCTCAGAAAAGAACGAGTCGATGACGTCATCCTGAATGCCGCTGTTCAGGATGTGCTGAACGTTACCGATTTCACTCTCGTCGAGAAAAGCGCTCACGTGGAAGACAGGTATATCGAGCTTCTGTCGAATCGGCACGGTGGTAAAGACATAGTCGATATCGTGCAGGCTTGCCGCGTTGAGACTTCCGGCGTCACAGGTCCTAATCGTTCCGAGCATGCCTCCGAAAGCACTTCGGTATTGATACTCCAGCAGATGCGCGCTACCGGCACCCGATGCGCAAACAATCAGGATGTTCTTCTTGCTCTGTCCGTTTTTCTGTCGCTCGAGTGCGAGAGCGAAGGCAAGGGCGATATACCCTATCTCCTCCTCAGAAGGTTTTTGCCGATACTTATCGGCCAGCACGGAAGAGCTGTCCGACGCCATGGAATACGCCAACGGAAACCGTCTTTTTATATCGCTCAGCAGAGGATTGTCGAGATTCATATGGCACTTCAGTCGCACGGAAAGCGGAACGATATGGCGAGCCAGATTGAGGCACAGTTCGAAGTCTTCGCGAAAATCGAAACGGAATGACTTCCATACACGCTCAATCATCTGCGCGGCAACACCCCAGGCTTCGCCTAAGATCTCGAAACCTTCATCATCCTTCCCGTCCGTATCGACAGTCTGTTTGCCGGCGAGATGAATTGCGATGTAGGCCACCTCTTCAACCGGCATCCCAATATCAAATTGAGCTGCCACTTTTCTCGCGATGGTCTCGGCTATGGCGTATTCGCGCCGCGTCTTAATATCCTTGATCTGGAGTTGTTCCATCGGAACATAGCAGTTGCTTCTTATGCGTTCGATTGCTACGGCGATATGAACAAGAAGATTCTGGTATGCGACCGCATTGATATGGAATTCGTTTTGCGCAAGAGATTGATCGACACACTCTGCGATTTCAACGAGGTCGCCCCCGAAAGGGGCATCCATTGCAAGGCTCGCCAAACAAAGACGG
>CAKTNU010000275.1 GCA_934589325.1 uncultured Oscillospiraceae bacterium
GTGTCGCCGCGAGCGACAGCGTTATCGGTATCAGCACCGCGACCGTCGCGTTGTCGGACATCACGTTCGACAGCAGCGAGCCGAGAACGAACAGCACTATACATATCCCAAACGGAGACTGCCCTGCAGCACCGAATATATTGAGGATAAAGTTTGCTATAACAAGTCCCGCTCCGCTCTTGTCGAGACCGGCGGAGAAGCCTATCGCGCCCGCGACGATTATGACCGACGGCCACGAAATGCTCTTGTACGCGTCGCGTTCATCGACGCAGCGTGTCAGGATGAGTATGGCCGAGCCCGCCAGCGCCACTGCGCCGGAGTTTATTCCGAGGACCAGCGCGATGACCACGGCCGTGATGACTATGCCGGTTATCCACATCTTTGCCGTGCTGCCCTTGACGCTGCTCGTCGTCTCCGCCGTCGGCTCGAGAGGTATCTCCTCAAAGTCGAACCACTTCTTCTGCAGATCATAGCCGAACAGGATATACAGCACGATGACTATCAGCAGTGCCGGAAGGTTGACGACCGTCGGAGCGAAGAGACTGAGCTCGCCATAGCCTGCGGCAGATATGAGCCCCGCGGCGGTTATCATAGAGGTCGCGCTTATGGTCGTGAGGTTATTGCCTATCGTCGAGGCGAGGCCGAGCGGGAAGTAGATCTGCTTGCGGCTTATCTTGCCGTCCGACTGCGAGGCCACGCTGTCTATTATCGGCATCATCATCGCCACGACCAGCGACCCGTTGAGGAATACCGCCAGCGCTGCGGCAATGAGAATGACCATTATCATGAATTTCTTTTCCTTTGCCCCGACGAACCTATAAAGAAGATTGCCGAAGCGCTGGGCAAGACCGGAAGTGAAGCAGGCGCGGCCGATTATCATCATGCCTGCCACAAGAAGAACGGCTGAGTTTGCGAAGCCGCTGAATGCCTCACTGTAAGTGAGCACACCAGTCATCGCCATCGCGAGCATCGCGAATATCGTTGTCACGGAAAGCGGTACTGCCGGTATCGCATAAAGTATCAGTACGCTTATAAGGATTATTATCGCTATTGTACTCTGCGCCATTTCCGTTCCCTCTCTCTTTTTCGTCATCGCTTGTTACGCATTTAACTATAGACAGAAGCGATTGAAAAGTAAAATTCAAATTATTCATGAAATAAAACAAAGATTTCGATTTGTCGTCAAAATGCTCACAAGCCCTCGTTAAAATTTGTGCAATATATCTCAATAATGCCCGTTTATCCTATACTATCGATTTTTTAAATCGAAAACATAAATTTTAACGTTTTGCTTTTGTGTCATTCTCGGGGTAAACTGCAATCACAAGGTCGGTTAAATTATTCACACAAGTAAAAGCATACAAAATTTAAGGAGGGACAAAAATGAAATCATTCAGGCATTTCGTAGCGACCGCGCTTTTCTTCGGCAACAATGCGGTCAAGGAGAACAAGGAGCAGTTCGCCCAGTTCGGCAAGCGTGCATACATCGTCACCGACGAATTTCTTGACGGCTGCCGTAACTATGCGCTTGAGGACGTCACCGAGGTTCTTAAGGAGCTTGGCATCGAATACATGGTCAACGACAGCACCGAGGACAACCCCCCTGTCGAATCCTGCGTCGCCATTGCACGTGAGGCACGCGCCTTCGCACCCGACTTCATAATCGGCATAGGCGGCGGCTCCGCACTCGACACCGCCAAGACCGTCGACTATCTCGTCACCCAGCCCGAGGACGCCGAGCCCTATGACATACTCTTCTCCGGCGCTCCGTTCTACTCCCACCTCTATCAGGAGCTGAGCCTCCCGCTCATCGGTATCCCCACCACCGCAGGCACCGGTTCCGAGGTCACCGGCGGCGCCGTCCTCACCCGCAACGATATCGACAACAAGGACACCGCACGTCACAAATTCTACTGCACCGTTGCTTTCCTCGATGCGCGCTATATCCGTGAGTCTCCGTCCTATCTCATCCACACCGGCGTCATGGATGCGCTGGCGCACGGCGTTGAGACCTACATCAACATCAAGAGCAACCCCCTCAACCGCGCCATCGCCGCAGTCGGCATGAATATGTTCTCCGAGTTCAAGGACAACATGCTCAACGGCACCCTCACCGACGAGGACTACGAGAAGATGCTCCTGACCGCAAACATCATGGGTCAGGCCTTCATGCAGGCCGGTACCTGCATCCCCCACGGTATGGGCTATCCGCTCAGCCACTACAAGGGCATCAACCACGGCCTCAGCTGCTCAGTCACCCTCGGTGAGTGGCTGCGCGGCTTCAAGG
>CAKTNU010000276.1 GCA_934589325.1 uncultured Oscillospiraceae bacterium
CCGGCTGCACAACGTCCCGCCGGTCAAAATCCGCCCGCGTCGCCTTGATAAGCGCTGTCTCGGGCGGGCTGTAATTGGCTGCCGCCATTTAAATCACCTCACTGAATCATTCTGCCGTTGACCAACACATAGCCGTCGCCTGCGCCGTCCACACCCAGCTGCACCTTCACGTTTCCTCTTGCGTCGCTGATCGCGATAGCGCCGCCGGAGTACTGGCCCGCCATTGTGACGTTGGCGATCATGTCATTGGTGTTGCTGGCCGCCGGGCCGTATAGAACCAAACGGCCCACGGCGTTGTTGTTACCCCATGTTGACATAAACGCGCCCATGTGCCAGTTGCCGTCGTTAGTCTTTCGGTACATCTCAATTTTGGCGTTGTCTATGACGCACTTGCTCTCCGAAACCGTCGAAGTAAACTTTCCGGTGATATCCACCGACCCGTCCGAGTCGATTTTGAAATTGTCGCTATTTACAACCAGCCCACCGTTAAAAGTCGTGACGCCCGTGTCCAGGTTGGACACGAACTTGCCGTTGGTCGATTGCAGCACGCCGCCCCGGATAAGATTCGCGCTCATCGTCCCGGATTTAATGAGGTTGGCGCTCAGGCTGCCGGTCGTGATAAAATCGGCGTTGATTGCGCCGTCCATCGTGGCGGCCAGGCGGTACGGCCCGCCGTAACCGCTGCTGCTGTACCCCCATCCGGCCAGATTCCACCGCCAGACCTTTGTGGCCTTTTCGATTTCCGGCTTGTCCATGACCAGTATCTCGTCCGGCTCATCCGCGCCGGTGGAGCTGTGCAGCACCACATAGCCGCCTAGGTTGCCGGTGATAAGCTGTGTTGCGCGGTCAATGGCCCGCTCCAGGTCGCTGCGCGTCTTGTTCACGGTCGATTGTACGGTCTTTCCCATGTCAGCCACGGTGTTGGCCAGGCTGCTGCGTGCGTCTCCCAGCTCTACGCTGTCGTAACGTTCCAGCAGCACGTCATAAACCGTCTTGATGCATCGGGCGTCTGCGCTCACGCCCAGCTTCTCAAACTGCACATGAACGGTATCGCACAGGCACACCCGCTCCAGCAGGGCCTTGTCGGCGTATTCGGCGGTCTGTTCCAGCTGGGCGAAGCTTAACGTCAGGCTCACCTTCGGCACGCCCACCTTGTTGGCGCTGATATAGTCCAGCGCGGCCTGCCGCAGCTGCGCGGCGGTGGGCTGTTCTTTGATGTCCTGGCTCACGTCCAGCGTCAGCACCCGCACAAAGTCATACTGGCCGTCCGGCACGTTGACCACCGGGTTGCCGGTGATTTGGGTCACGTTGCCATCACTGTCAACCCAGTAGGGGTAAATGCCGGTGCAGACCTCGGCGCAGCTTTCCTCCTGGGTCAGGTCGGTCAGGTTCTTTCCGTAGCGGATCGTCACGCCGCGGTCGGTGCCGCGCTGGCTGTGCAGCTTCACGGTGGTGTTGTCCCACTCGTACTCGCCGCCGTACACGTCCAGCACGCTGCCCTCCACGCCGCCCAGCAGGCTGCGCAGACTGCCGGGCACTGCCACGGCAAAGTCCGCCACGGTCTGGATGTCGGTCCAGAATGTGTAATCGCAGCTTACCGCCGCATGGCTTTTGAGCTGCTGCAACGCGTTGACGGCGTTCAACGCCGTACAAGGCCTTACCGGAATACCGCTCAAATCGTAGCTGATGTGCTGCGCGTTGACCGTCACCTGGCCATTGATGGGGCGGCTGATTTTATAAATGCGGAAATACTGCGCCTCGCCGTAGGGGTTCGGCTTCGCCAGAATCAGCCCGCGCAGCGCTAGGCTGCTGTAATGCTGACCGGTGATAGGGTACACCATTTCCAGTTCAAACGCGCCGTTGCGCTCCTCGGTAACGGTACAGCTGACAGCATCCCGCAGCACCCCCACGCCGTTGCCCTGCAAGCCGGTCGTGCCGTCGTAATATCTCGGATAACTTATTTTTCCTCACATCCTTTCCGCCTAAGCCTTCCCCCTCGGGGGAAGGTGGCCCCGCAGGGCCGGATGAGGGGAGGCCTTGCCTTAACTGCTCTTTCCCCTCACAGCCTCCACCACCGCGGCACGACCTCGCACTTGGCGATCCCGCCGCTCCAACTTACCTGCGTTGCCCCTGCCCCCAGCACCGGGAACTCCGGCGCGGTCAGGTACTTGTTCAGATTCGTGTTGTTGTAGTAGGCGTCCTGAAGATCGCAGTCGATCCACATTGGCCCCGTGTGCCCGGCCACGCTCATCTGCACGCCGCCCACGTTGAGCT
>CAKTNU010000277.1 GCA_934589325.1 uncultured Oscillospiraceae bacterium
CCGTAAGAGTCTGCCGTATACACACGGCGCCGCAGCGGAGCAAAAGCTGCCGCGAATTGAGAAATGCGTCTCTCCTTTTTATTATGAGGGTTTCGTCAGAGACTCGCTTCTGCGGTATAAATTTAATGGATTGGCCTTTTATTCCGAGATTTATACGGAATTTCTTGTTAAGACTATTGACGAACGCGCAGTTTCCTGCGATATTATTACATGGGTGCCGCTGAGCTGGCAGAGAAAGCTCAAGCGCAAGTACGATCAGGCACAGCTTCTGGCCGAAGCATCGGCCAAGGCGCTTGGCGTGGAATGTGTGCGGCTGCTGAGAAAGCGGCGTAATATCAGGGCACAGTCCCTTACGGGAGACGCTGCTGCCCGCAGGCGGAACATTGCCGGCGCATATGTAGCCGTGGATCCCGAGCTCATACGCGGCAGGAATATCCTGATATTCGATGATATCGTCACCACTGGCTCAACGCTCAGTGAGTGCGCAAAGGTTTTGAAAAAATGCGGCGCGGCCTCCGTTACGGCGGCGACTGTCGCAAGAAAAAGAGAGTAGGCTGGATGGCACGACGCGGTGCTTCCGGGGCTTTCTGAATATATGAGGTGGAGCAAATGCTTGATTTTGAAAGAAATATCGCGGTCGATATGGGTACCTCGTCTACGCTTCTGTTTGAGCAGGGCAAGGGCGTCGTTGCCCGCGAGCCGACCGTAGTCGCCGTCGACAGACAGAGCGGCAAAATATTGAAGATAGGTCAGGACGCGCAGAAAATGCTTGGCCGTACTCCGGCGAATATCGTCGCTATCCGTCCGATAAGCGCCGGCGTCATATCCGATTACGAAATGAGTGCGCAGATGCTGCGCGAGCTTGTCAGCCGCATCACCTCGTTCAGCCTGCTCAAGCCGCGCATCCTTGTGTGCGTGCCCAGCAGCATCACCGGCGTTGAAGAGCGTGCGGTCATCGATGCCGCGATAGAAGCGGGAGCACGCCGCGTGTATCTGCTCGAGACCGCCGTTGCCACCGCACTCGGCGCAGGTGTAGATATATCCAAGCCCGACGGCCATATGGTCATTGATATCGGCGGCGGCACTACGGAGATAGCTATCGTCTCTGTCGGCGGTGTCGTAGAGTGCGAGTCCATCAAGACGGCCGGCGCGAGCTTTGACGAAGCGATCGTCAAGTATATCCGCCGCAAGCATAATATGCTCATCGGTCTCGGCGCGGCGGAAGAGCTCAAGCGCAGCATCGGCTGCCTTATCCAGCGGCCTGACGTCGGCGTTGAGGAGGTAAAGGGCCGCAGCCTGACAAACGGCTTGCCGAAAACGGTGGAGGTAAGCTCAAATGAGCTTATCGAGGCCTTTGTCGAGCCGATGAATCTCATTCTCGATGCGGTGCATACCGTGCTTGAGCGTACTCCGCCTCAGCTGGTAGGCGACCTTGACACCAACGGCATAATCATGTCCGGCGGCGGCAGCCTGATATACGGGATAGACAAGCTCATTGAGCGCAGCACCGGCATCCGTACAGCCGTTGTTGATGACGCAGTTTCCTGCGCGGCCTACGGCGCCGGAAAGATGCTCAAGCATCTGGACGATATGCAGGACGGCATGATGAATTTCTACAGAAAGCGCCAGCTCAAGGGATAAAACCATTTGAAAAAGGGAAAGAGGTGCGCCATGCTGCTTTCGAGGCTTTTCAAAAAGAAGGACAATACTCCGCACTGCGCCGTAGTTATAGTTGCGGCGGGGAGTTCAGTGCGCATGGGCGGCGACAAGCTGATGATGGAGCTGTGTCATGTCCCCGTGCTTGCAAGGACACTGCTTGCGTTTCAGCAGTCTGAGCTAGTGGATGAGATCATCGTTGTCACGCGCATGGAAAAAATCATGGATGTGGCCGATATCTGCAGAAAATATGGCGTTACCAAGGTCAAAAAAGTCATTCGCGGAGGCACCACACGTATGGAGTCCGCGCTTGCGGGCGTGTCGGAGGTGTCGCACGGAACCAAGCTCATTGCGATCCATGATGGGGCGCGCCCTCTTGTGACTCAGGACGTCATACGCCGCACGGTATATGCCGCCCGGGATTACTATGCTGCAGTCCCGGCAGTACCAAGCACCGATACACTTAAAAACGTCGAGGATGAGCGTGTCATTGCAACGCTTGACCGCGAGCGCATAATGCGCGTACAGACGCCGCAGGTTTTTGATGCGGATTTGATAAAAGGGGCGCTGACCGTGGCGGCGGCCAAGGCTCTGCCGATAACCGACGACTGCTCGGC
>CAKTNU010000278.1 GCA_934589325.1 uncultured Oscillospiraceae bacterium
GTATGAGGGAGTAGGCGTATACCTCATCGGGAGCCAGCTCCTTCTTGCTGTACTGGTTTATTAAACCAATATCGGCAGTAGCGTCAGCGGTGGATCTGCTCAATGCTTTAAGTTTGTTGATTACATCCATTAAATCACCTCGCTCATGATATCAAGGGGTGGCGGCACAAACGCATGGCTTATTCCTCCTTTTCGTTCTGTGCGGACTTGCCGCCTTTCCTGCCATCGGCCCGTTTCTCCTTAGGCGCGGATTCTTTTCGGGGCTCAGCAGCGCCGGGCTCGGGGACGTTGGCTGTGGGCTGTAATGGCTTTACAGCCTCCGCGTAGGCTTCGGGGGATAAATACGGCAATCGCCCAACGATGCCCTTGTCGGGATTCGTCTCGCGCAGCCACGCGACAAAATCGCACCAGTTTTTAAACGATGTGGTGCCGTCAGCCGCGTGTCGCTCGAACATAGTGAAGAGTGAAAGGTTTTGACGTTCCATTATTCGATGTTCCTCCTGTTGATTTATTAGAAAACAGCGCCATTGCCGGCGCCGTTATCTGGATTGGTAACTATATAGTCGAGGGTGGTCAGGTCACGAGCCACAAGCAGGTGATTTCCGTTGGGATCGGGCGGCCTTCCGTCATCCGCCCGCGCTTCGTTTGGCGTTATCCAGCCTCCGCGTATGCCTTTTTGATGCACGTCTGCCATTGTAGTGGCGTCGGCGCGCAATATGTTTTTCACATCCATACGCATCCTATGCCCTCGCATACGGTCTGCGCGGGTTATGAGTTTTCGGGTAAATTCCTGTTCGTATGCTGTGACGATAGGCAGCATGGTCATCGATAAAAATTCAAGGGTCTGCTGCTCCTGTGATTTGAACGAGGTGTTGGAGAAATCGCCCAGCATGTGCGGGGGAATATTGTAGACATTGGCAACTCTGGAACGTGAAATGCGCTCCACCTCAAATATCTTGGAATCTATGGGGGAGAGGTTGATGCCCTTTGCCGTTACCCCGGACTCGAGAAGCAGTATATTGCCGCCGGTTTCCTTGTAGGTGTTGAGAAAATCCTCCACCGTCTTTTCGCGCTGTTTGGGTGATAAGGATGACGGCGCTTCAAGAACGACTTGGGCATTTACTCCTTTTTTGAGCTGCCTAAAACTGAATTCCTCTATGTTTTTCTGGTAGTCTATCGTCTGATTCAGCACCGAAATAGGGCTTATACCCTCATATCCGTTATCTGAGATAAACGGTATGTGTATCATGTAGTAATTGTGTACATAGTACGGGGCGCTTTCGGGAGGGGTGATTTTATACCACAATTCCCTGCTTTGCTTTTCTACTATGGGCCTTACGCGCATGGGATCAAGAGGGTATAGGTCAGGTTGTATTTGCGTAGGCTTAAACACCTTCAGCGCATACGCATTACCATAGGTATCCCTGCATGCTTCCAGTGTGTTGAAGAAACGAAAGGCCGTCATGTTGGGGTTGGGTTCAAAACTCACCAGATCGGTAAGATCGCTCTTTATGATCTCCGATCCCGCATATTCCCGCATCGGCATGGCCGCAAGCGCGTTGGAAAGGCGGGAAGCAGCGGAGAAAATCAGTTCGCAGTTTGCCAGCGTGTAGTCGCCGTTTACCCAATGGTTGAAGCCCATCAGTCGCATGGCGCGCTTCAGTTTGCCGGAAGCGTTGCTCCTTTTTTCCTTGGTTATATCGTATGTTTCATCGTTTGCGGCTTTGGTATTCTCGACCGTATCGGCCTGCATAAGGTTTTTGCGTATATTTGCCAGTAGTCCCAATAATTACACCTCCTATCCGACCCTTATCACGGTCGATATTGGGTTGTCGTCAGGTATTCGGGTCGCCAGATGACGGAGATTCTCGGTGTGCGAACATAAAATACAGGAAAAGCCGTCGATTTTCCGATTTTTGTTTCGCTTGGTGGGCAGGTATGTGCCGTTAGCCGATCTTTTGCTGAGTTTCACATTCCCTAAATACCAATTAAGCATTCTGTCATTGTTGTGTACCACGTTGCCGTCAAGAAACCGCTCCTTCAGGTCATCCATGGGCGCGGTGAGCGTAAGCTCGCCCTGTCGCACAGCGTTCATAACAAAGCCGTTGTTTTGCATTTCAAGCACCAGTTTGAACGCTTTTGCTGGATCGTAGCCGATGGAGTGAAGGTTGTATATTCGCCGCACGGCCTCAAACCATTCATATACCATCTCGTATTGCACGTATTCGCCGGGCACGATGGTAAGCCTGTTTTCCCGTTCAAGTTCATACC
>CAKTNU010000279.1 GCA_934589325.1 uncultured Oscillospiraceae bacterium
AGACTGCGCACATTCAGGACGCAGCCATCACCAAGGCGAAAATCGCCGAGGCCACCATCGGCGAGCTGAATGCCACAGCCATTACGGCGATTTCCGCGAAGATACAGGAGCTGGCCGCGAAAAATATCACCACGGACGAGCTTTATGCCGCGCTGGCCACGATTGCCGTAGCGCAGATTACCGCCGCCAATATTGAAAAGGCCAACATCAACTGGGCGGATATCGGCGAACTGGCGGCGCAGATTGCGACCATCGCACAGGCCCAGATCACGACCGCCAACATCAACAGCGCCAATATCGACTGGGCCAGCATCGCCAACCTGAACGCTGAGATCGCGAAGATTGCCAAGGCACAGATCACCGCCGCGAATATTGAAAGCGCGGCGATTGACTGGGCTGCCATCAAAGACCTAAACGCTGCTGTGGCAAAGATCGCACTGGCGCAGCTGACCACGGCGAACATCAACAACGCGGAAATAGACTGGGCATCCATCGGGCAGCTGCAGGCGGATATTGCCAAACTGGTCAAAGCCAGCATTCAGACCGCCGATATTGACTGGGCGCAGATCAAGGATCTGGTTGCGGACACAGCCATCATCGAAAAAGGCGTGAACGGCAAGCTGTATGTGGCCGACCTCGCCGTGACCGAGGCGAATATGGCCAGCCTTACCGTGGGCGAGCTTATCGTCAAAGGCGCGGACGGCTGTTTCTACGCGCTGTCCATTGCCGAGGATGGAACGGTCTCCACCGAAAAAAAGAGCGTCGGCGACGCGGACATCGGCGACAATTCCGTTTCGGGCGGCAAGCTCATCGAGAAAACCATTACCGCCCGCGAACTCAACGTTGCGTCCATCTTTGCTGACGAGGCGCTGGTTGGGGCGATTACCGCCGCCAATATCGATGTATCCAGCCTGTTCGCCGCCGAAGCCTTCATTGCCCAACTGAACGCCGTGGATATTTCGGGCAACGAATCCCTGCGGCTGGTGGTAGACGCGGCAAAGGATGAAGCCTTGGACGCGACCGGCGAGGCCGTTGCCCAGATCGCTTTGACGGCAGAGCAGATTCGCAGTGAAGTGAAGCGGGATTACGCCACCAGCGACCAGATGTCGCAGGTTACGGAAACCCTGTCCACTCTTGCCGAGCAGTCCGAAAACAACTTCACATGGACGGTGACCAAGGTCAACGAGATCATCGAGGACGCTGCGGCCAGCGATAACCTGACGCGGGAGCAGCTGAACCTGATCCATACCTATATGCGCTTCGGTGAGGATGGGCTGACCATCGGCAAGGCGGGCAACCCGCTGACCTTCCGCGTGGTCAACGACCGGCTAGCGTTCTATATGAACGATACCGAGGTGGCCTATCTCAGCGACAACAAATTGTACGTGACGCAGGCGGAGATTCTCGCGAGGCTGCAGATCGGCAAATTCGCCTACGAGCCGCAGTCCAACGGCAATCTATCCGTGATCTACACGGGGTGAGGAGGAGCAATGGCAACCACAGTTTCCTACAGCGCCTCTATGCGCACGCGCAAAACGAATTCGGCCAGCAATGCAAAGAGCTCCGCCGCCAGTCAGGAATATTACGAGAACACCTACAATTACGTCGGCATCGTGCATTTCGCGGGCATGGCGCTGAGCGGAAAGGTCATCACGGGAATTTCGCTGCGCATTGTGGCGGCACAGGCGGGTTACGGCACCGGGCACACGAAAACCGTGTATGTACGGAAATCCAATTACCAGTCCGCGTCGCAGTCGGGTATCACAGGGCTGGGGTATTGCGGCGATGCGCTGGGCACATTCACCGGTACGTTCTATGGCAATACCAGCACCTATACGCTCAGCGGCGATCTGCTGAACAATCTGGCGGCGTACATCGCAGCAGGCAACAATACCATCTGTCTGTATAACCCCAGCCCGGTCAAAAGCTCGCAGGGTTACTCCACAAACTATCTGCAGTGGTCGGAATGCACCATCACGGTGACGTATGAGGAAGCCGCGTCCAAGCCCAGTCTTTCCAAGACTTCTTTTGAAATGGGCACGGCGGTCACGATCTATACGAACCGGCAGAGCAGTATCGCCACGCACACGTTTCGCTATAGCTTCTTTTCGTCAACCGGAACGATTGCCACGGGCGTGACCACCTCCTGCACGTGGACGCCGCCCGTTTCACTGGCCGAACAGATCCCGAACGCGACCTCCGGCTGGGGCACGATTCTGTGCGACACCTATGTCAACGGCAATCTCGTTTCGACCAATACCTGTACTTTTC
>CAKTNU010000280.1 GCA_934589325.1 uncultured Oscillospiraceae bacterium
GGCAAGACCGCTTCCCGCAAGGTCAAGGGCAGAGAGACCATTCACCGTGTCGGCGACTGCGTCGCGATCGGCAACCTCCGCACCGTAATCTGGCGCGCATGGGATGTCTGCATGAAGATATGATCTTCATGAGGATATATATTAAAAAATAGCATCGTAAACACAAACCAGAGAAAGAAAAAAACAAACCTCAGGCAAACCTCAAAAAACTGCCGCCCGCCGAACCTTGCATCCGACGGGCGGTAGTTTTTATTATTTTATCGCAGTACATGCCGGCTCACCGGTTCTCGTTCCTCCACGAGGCGTACAGGACTGCCGCCGTAGCAAGCGCAAGCACCGCAGCGATCAAGATGAACACCTGCGCCTGCGGACTACGCAGAAAGCCCATCAGCGGGTTGCGGTTATCCACTATCACCAGTGCAATGAGCGCCAGCGACATTGCTATCGAGAGATTGGGCAGTATAGCCTTGAGAAATTTCACGTTCAGCCCTCCTTCGGTTCCGCGACATACAGTATATCGCCTAGGTCGCGTCCGCCGTTGCTCTGGCGGCTGTACATCTCATGCTCAAACATCATGACCGCCGAGCCGCCGCCGTCAAGATTGTACGCGCTCGTGCAGCCAAGCTCCGCAAATATCGAGGCGAGCTGCGGGATATTCAGGCCATATGAATACCCGTCCTGCCGTCCGTCAACGATGACAAAGCAGTAGTGCCCCGGCTCATAATATCCGACGGCACTGCGCGGATTCGGATAACTCACCGTGAGGTTTACATTGTAGCTGTCCATAACGGCACCGTCCGCGTCAAGCAGCATCGGCCCGAAATTCCATATCTGCACGGGATCCCGCGCCAGAATGTCCTCTATAACATAGGAATTTGCCCCGTAGGTCTCCATCGTACCGTCGGAATACAGGACGCCGATATCACAGTATGTATAGTTCTGGTCGTACAGATTCCCGTTGCGCATAAGGAAGCCCGAATACTGCAGCGTGAGGTAATCGCCGCTTATCGAGACTATCGCATCCGTCGCCGCATCCATATCGACCATGCTCTCGGTATCCATATAGACAAAATCGTTGTGCGCGGTATATGTCTTAAAGCAGTCGAGCGAGGCGACATATATATCGGCCACATAATACACCGACGTGCGGCCGTTGTCGTCAAGAATATCATGCGTGGTTATTTCCACAGAAATATTCGGGCTGGAGTACGAGTTCTCCGTTCTGACTATCTCATCCGTAAAATGCTCCGCAAACTTCTTCTGCCACTCGGTGCGGTCATCCGGCGGCTCCGGCTCCGCGCTTTCCTCAGGCACGGCCGTCCGCTCCGGCTGCACGGTCTCCGTCGGTGCAGGTGCAGCCGATACAACCGGGACCGGCGTCGTTTTCACGGCGTTGCTGCGCGCCTGCATCCGGGGTATAACATGGTGGAAGGTCGAGAATATGCAGAGAAACAGCCCTGCAAGCAGAATATCAGTAACTATGACAAGACCGAGCGGCTTCAATTTTTTTCTGCGCCTGCGCGGTCTGTGCGTCGGCGCAGGCGTATGGCGTCCTGTTTCCATATAAAGACTCTTTTCCGTATAAAAAATAAAAATCGGATAATATTATAAATCAACCCGCACCTCATGTCAAATATGAGGTGCGGGCAATTTGATTTTTACAGCTCTTCTATATTTATAACGTCCTCGAGATCGCTTATAGCCTTGACGACCTTCTCGTCAAGCTGCTTGCGGCTGGCCTGAAGCGTCAGCACGGCGCAGTAATAATGCGAATCTCCCTCGCCTGAAACTCTGGTTATCTCCAGGCCGTTCATCGTCACATGATTCTCCTTGGTGATGCGGATTATCCCCTCGATGCACTCGGCATGGGCATACTCTATGTAGAGGTTCACATCCCTGACCTTGTAGGTGAACCTGTACTCGACCTTGACCAGCAGCAGTTCTGCCACCAGCACCATAACGGTCGCAAACAGTGCGCACTCAACATATCCCGCGCCGCATACAAGGCCGATTATTGCCGACGTCCAAAGTCCCGCAGCAGTGGTCAGCCCCTTTACGCGCTGCCGGTTCGTAACAATGATCGTGCCGGCACCGATGAAGCCTATTCCTGCCACGACCTGTGCGCCAAGGCGCGCAACGTCGGTATACTGGTTCAATTTCACATATAAATACTGGCTTGTAAGCGTCGTCACCGCGGCTCCGAGGCATATCAGAATATGCGTACGGAATCC
>CAKTNU010000281.1 GCA_934589325.1 uncultured Oscillospiraceae bacterium
CGGTTTTGCCGGGCAGAAAAACGCCCATGCTGCCTCAAAGCCCTTGACAATACACAAAGTATTGCCTGCGGGCTTTTCGTTGCCTGGACGCATTTCTGCTCCGGCAAAACTGCTCCGCACCTGACAGCTTTGGATTTTCGTGTGATTTTTGCTTTTTGAGACGCAGGCGGGCTGGCGCCCGTCAAGGCGAAAAGGGCAAAAAGCGCCGAAAAGACATGCTGTGGGCGTGTCTGCTCTTGTTAACTGATGGTATGCGGTCCACTGCATATAATCTGAAACGGGCGGGCAGCCGCCGAATTTTGCCATGACGATAACGATCATACTGCCTATAATCGCAGCGCTTCTGATAATTTTGTTCTACACCGGGCTGCCGGCGCTGAAGACTTCGCCGCTGAAGCGGGCGGAGCCTGAGCAGCGCCGTATGCGGCGCGGCGACTGGCTGGCCGCGGCGATCATTACGCTGTGCTATGCGGCCGTCGCATTTATCGGCCTCGGAGACGTCGAGGCAGCGCAGAACCCGCATATTTTCGACCCTGCGGAGCCGGCTGTGATAGAGCTTGAAAAAGAATCGCCCCTTGGCCGCATGCGCATATACTGCGGGATAAACGTGGGTAAATATTACATTGAGTATTCACAGGACGGCGAGAACTGGGGATATGCCGGGGAGCTTGAGCAGAACTATGTCGCCGTGCTGAAGTGGAAGAGCGTAGAGCTGAGCGAGGAAGTGCAGTCTACGCCGGTGAAATATATACGCATCACGGCTGACAACGACATGTACCTGACCGAGCTTGCGGTGTACAACACCTACGGCGATATGCTGGCGCAGAGCTCCGCGAACGCTCCGGAGCTCTGCGACGAGCAGCAGCTTGTGCCGGAGGCGGACAGCTTTATGAACTCCAGCTATTTTGACGAGATATACCATGTCCGCACCGCGATAGAGCACCGCGAGGGCATATGGCCGTATGAAATAAGCCATCCGCCGCTCGGCAAGCTGATAATCGGCATCGGCATCGGGCTTTTCGGCGTGACTCCATTCGGCTGGCGCTTTATGGGAACGCTTTTCGGCGTGCTCATGCTGCCGGTGATGTATGTGTTCCTGAAGAAGCTATTCGGCGGAAAAGCGGCTCCGGTGGCCGGAACCGTGATCTTTGCGGCCGATTTCATGCATTTCGTTCAGACCCGCATTGCGACGATAGACACCTACGCGATATTCTTTATCCTGCTGATGTACCTGTTCATGTACATGTGGCTTGAGGACGGGAAGAAGAGGTATCTTGCGCTTTCCGGCGTGTTCTTCGGCCTCGGCGCGGCGAGCAAGTGGACCTGCATCTATGCCGGAGCCGGGCTTGCAGTGCTCTGGGCGCTGCACTGGATAATTGCGGCGCGGGATAAGGAGCGGCCGAAGGACGGGCGGCTGTTTGACCGATTTGCGGAAAACTGCGGATTCTGCGTCATTTTCTTCGTGCTGATCCCGGCAGTGATATATTATGTTTCGTATTATCCCTACGGCGCGGCGAAGGGGCTGCACGGCCTCGGCGCGCTGTTCACGAAGGACTATGCAAAGATCGTTCTGGATAACCAGAGCTTCATGTTCAACTACCATTCCGGGGTCACGGCCTCCCATCCATACTCCTCCCGCTGGTATCAGTGGATACTGGATATCCGGCCGATACTTTACTATCTGGAATATGGCGTGAACGGGACACGGCAGAGCTTCGGCGCGTTTGTGAACCCGATACTCTGCTGGGCCGGACTGCTGGCGCTGGTCGTGCTTGGATATGAAGCGATCGCAAAGCGTGACCGCAGGGCGGCGTTCATCCTCATCGGGTATCTTGCGCAGTTGCTGCCATGGGTGTTTATCACGCGCATCACCTTCGAGTACCACTATTTTGCCTGCACGGTGTTCCTCGTGATGGCCCTGGCCTATGTCATCGAGCTGATGCGGCAGTGGAACCCGCGCTGGCGCATATATGCGGTCGGTATTGCGGTTTTGTGCGTCGCGGTGTTTGCGATGTTCTATCCCGCGCTCACCGGCGTCACTGTCAACAATGCCGCTGCCAGCCGGCTGCTCAAGTGGCTCCCTACCTGGCCGTTTTAAAGGCCGCAAGAAATAAAAAGACCTCCCGCCGATTAGACACGGGCGGATAACGAAGTTTTTATGTAGGATACGGTGCAGTCTCTGAAAAGAGGCTGCACCGTGTTCTGCT
>CAKTNU010000282.1 GCA_934589325.1 uncultured Oscillospiraceae bacterium
CTCATGGACGGCGCGGTTATTACCGTCATCGTTACGCCGATGCTGCTCAACGTGCTCGGCGCATTCGACATCAGCCTTGTCCACTTCGGTATTCTCCAGCTCGTCGCCCTCACGCTCGGCGCGCTGACCCCGCCCTACGGCATGACCACCTTTATCACCGCGAGGATTCTGGATATGCCGATGCATCGACTGGCGAAAGCCATGCTGCCATGGATGCTGGCGCTGTTCTTCTTCGCGCTGATCGTGGCATTCTTCCCGCAGATCGTCATGTGGCTGCCACATCTGATGGGATACGTATAAAAAATTTAAACAATCCGAAAGCCGTAAAAATATCCCCCGCGGCGTCTGCCTGAAAAGGCAGATGCTGCGGGGGATAAGTTATTTCAGCTTCGGTTTACATCTTTTCAGGGGCGGAGACGCCGATGATGCCGAGGGCGACGGCGAGGACGCGGCGCACGGTGTCGGCCAGCAGGAGGCGGGCTTCCAGCACTCCCGGCTCCGCACCCTTGATGCGGCAGACGGTATAGAACCGATGGAAGCGCGCGGCAAGCTCGGTGACGTACTTGTTTATGCGGCTGGGGTCGTAATCGCGGGCGGCGAGGCGAATCTCCTCTGGCAGGGCGGCAAGCTGCTTTATCAGCTCGCGCTCGGCCTCGGTATCGAGCAGGGAGAGATCGGCGTCCGCCGCGGCGGGCACAGTATGTCCGTCCGCCGCAAGTGCGGCGATCATCGAGCAGATGCGCGCGTGGGCATACTGGACGTAATACACGGGGTTCTCACTGTCCTGACGGATGGCAAGCTCAAGGTCAAATTCGACGGGGGACTCAGGACGGGAATTGAAGAAGTAGCGGGCGGCGTCGACGGGGATCTCGTCGAGAAGGTCTGTCAGGGATATGGCCTTGCCGGTGCGCTTGGACATGCGCACGACCTCGCCGTTGCGCGTCAGCTTCACGAGCTGCATCAGCACGATGTCGAGCCGGTGTTCGCCGTCAAGTCCCAGCGCGTCCATCGCGCCCTTGAGGCGGGCGACGTGGCCGTGGTGATCCGCGCCCCAGACGTTGATGACCTTGTCAAAGCCGCGCTTCTCAAACTTGTTGCGGTGATAGGCGATGTCGGCGGCAAAATAAGTATAGAAGCCGTTGGCGCGGCGCAGAACGTCGTCCTTGAGGTCAAGCTTTGCAATCTCTTCCTCGGTCTTACCCGCGGCGCGGAGCTTCGAGCCGAGTATCTCGGAGGTGCGCAGCCAGAGCGCGCCGTCCTTCTCATAGGTGAAGCCCAGATCGGCCAGCTTCTGCACGGACTCTGCGACATAGCCGCTCTCGTGCAGCTCCGACTCAAAGAACCACTGGTCGTACTCGATGCCGTAGCGGCGCAGGTCGGACTGCATCTTCGGAATGTTGCGGTCAAGCCCGAAGCGAGCCATGGCCGCATGGCGCTCTGCTTCGGGGCGCTTCAGATAATCCTCGCCGTAGACATCGTAAAAGCCCTTGGCAAGCTCCTTTATATCGTCGCCATGGTAGCCGTCCTCAGGGAACTCTACCTTATCCTCGCCGAGGATGAGCTGGCGGTAGCGCGCGTCGATGGAGGCGGCAAACTTCTCTATCTGGTTGCCGGCGTCGTTGACATAGAACTCGCGCCAGACGTTGTAGCCCGCGCGGTCGAGTATGCTTGCGAGCGCGTCGCCCAGCACGCCGCCGCGGGCGTTGCCCATGTGCATGGGGCCGGTGGGGTTTGCGGAGACGAACTCGACCATGCACTTCGCGCCGTGTCCGACGTCCACGCGGCCGTAATCCTTGCCCTCAGCGGCGATGTCCTTCAGCACGTCGCCGTACCAGCTCTTACCGAGGCGGAAGTTGATGAAGCCGGGGCCGGCGACCTCGACGGAGTCGAACCACGTGCCCTCAAGCTCCATGTTCGCCGTGAGCGCTTCGGCGATCTTGCGCGGCGCCATGTGCAGCACGCGGGCGCCGGTCATGGCGTGGTTTGCGGCATAGTCGCCGTTGGCGGTATCCTTGGGTATCTCAACGCTGCCGCTGAGCACCGCGCCCGCGGGCAGCTCGCCCTTTTCTACGGCCTTCTCGCAGGCATTGTTCAGAATACTGCTTATCTGCTCTTTTGCGTCATGTATCAGATTTGCCATTGCTGTTCCCTCTTCTGTTCAGTAATGTTGAGCTTGAATATGTTCCGGCTCACAACGGTATGC
>CAKTNU010000283.1 GCA_934589325.1 uncultured Oscillospiraceae bacterium
CGATAGTGTCGCCGTTCTGGAGCTGACGCGGCTTGTCTATCTTGATGCCGTTGACGAAGGTTCCGTTGGTGGAGCCCGCGTCCGCGACCGTAAGCACTCCGCGCGTATAGCTGAGAGTCAGGTGCAGGCCGGAGATCATGTCATCGCTTATGGCCAGATCGCATCTCTTGCCGTTGCGGCCGATGCTGAAGCGCTCTCCCACGGTTATGTCAGCCTTGCTCTTGAGCCCGTTCGGCAGCACCATCAGGAGACTCACCGGCAGCAGTGCCGCCCGGTCTTCCGCGAATTTCATATCCTTGACGCCCTGTCTTGCGGCGTTGAGCAGTTCCGCCTTTCTCTTGGCCTCTTCCTCCGCGCGCTGCTTGGCTTCGAGCCTTGCCTGCTCTTCCCTGCGCTTTTTCTTTTTGCTGTTGATAATAATGATCGCGGCGGCCGCGCCGCAGACCAGAACAGCCGCGCAGATTATTATCACTATGACGGTGCTGTTTCCGTCGACAGTGAACTCGTACTGCTCCGCGCCGTCCTCCAGCTGAAGCTCATTTGCCTCGTAGGACGTGTCGGTGATGTTCCTGAATTCAATGCAGTAGTCCCCGCCGGACAGTGCCTTCTCCAGCGTCAGCGACGCGCTGTATGCTGCGCTGTCATAATCGACGGAGCCGATGGTCAGCTCCTTGCCGCTGCGTTTTTCGGTAAGCGTGTAGTTTTCGGCCTTGTCTGCGCCCTTTACGCTCTCCGAGAAAGCTATCCTGACCTCGGTGTTTTCATCGTCGTACTTGACCTCTTTCACCGTCGGGCTTTCATTGTCTGGTATATTCTTTTTGATGCTTACGGATCTCTGGACAGTCTGCGAGCCCTGACCGTCGCTGAAGGTTATTGTAAGCATCCTTTCGCGCGGCTGGAGATCATTGCTCTCTCCGCGCAGCTCCATCACATAGCAGCTGTTGAGCCAGCTTCTGAACTGCTCCGTGATCGCCTTGCGGTTCGAGCCTGTTACCGTAAAGTTGTTGCCGCCGGTCGGCTGCGCGAACTCCGCCATTTTATCCTGCCTGTCGCTGTAGGAATGATTGCACAGCGTGTAGAGCGGCAGTCCTTCGGTGACAAGGTTGTTGAGCAGCTCGTCGCACACGAGAGCCCCGCTGTCGAGAAAATCGCCGTTGTCGTACATCACAAGTACACGGCGGTCGATCGCACTGTTTTCCTCAAGGCCGGCAATTCTTATTGCCTCCTTGACTGCCGAGATCGTGTTCGCAGTCTTTGCGGCCTGCTGAATGTTGGCGACGATCCTCTTTGCGGAATCGCGGCTCTCAGTGCCGTCGAGCTGCACCGTGAACTCATCCGTGTACGAGATCAGGACGAACTTGTCCTTTTCGCCGAGATCGTCTATCCACTTTGCAAGCTCGTCCTTTATGATATTCAGGTATTCATATCCGGTGCCGTTGGACGTGGCATTGACCAGCACTATGTACAGGCCTCCCATATCCTTTGCGTTCTTGAACGTCTCGACCTTGAGCTTCTCATCGCCGAGCGTCGCTTCGATACTGACGCTGTTCTCATTCAGCCCGTGTATGACTTCATAATCCTCATCGATGGGGTAAAGATACGCCTTTACCTCAGGCACCGCTGCAGAGCACTGCTCCAGAATGGTACCGATCCATGCTCCGTCGGCAGACGCGGCGGTGGGAACGCAGGCCATAACAACGATCAGAGCCAGCGTCAGCGTGAAAAACCTTCTTAATGCTTTCATTCCCAGTTCCGTCCTTCCTTGCAAAATCTGATAAAGCAGAGATTCGTGCTGCCGCAAGAAATAATATCCCCGTCATTGATATCGCACGGCGTATTCTGCGCCGCACCGTTTACCATGGTCAGCGTCGAGTCGCCGGGCAGCAGGACAAAGCGGTAGGAGCGCGGGTCATAGATGATGGAGCAGTGTCTCTCGCGGGACAGCTGCTTATCGTCCGGGATGCTCACATCCATATCCAGAGAGCGCCCGATATAGTTTCTTCCGGCAAGCAGTCTGTAATCGCGGCCGCGCTCAACGCCGTCCACGCAGACGAGCCAGCCGACCACCGGTTCAAATCTTGTCTCCTCCACGAAGGGAAGCTCCATGCCGGCCGATGCGGCGGCTGTCGGCTCCTTCTCCTTTTTCGGCAGGTTCCAATATGACTGCGTCACCTCTCTGTCAGCATC
>CAKTNU010000284.1 GCA_934589325.1 uncultured Oscillospiraceae bacterium
AAACGGCCGTGGACGGTGTCGTACTTCACGGAATAGGCCAGCTGGCTTGCGGGATGACCGGGAGCGTTGATAGCGACGACTTCGATATCGTCAGACTTGATAGCGGCTCTGAAAGCCAGAGAACCGATGCGGCCGAAACCATTGATGCCAACTTTGATCATATTAGTATCCTCCATAAAAAAATTATAAACGCCGTAATGCTGAGATAGGGAAGGTATCCCTTACTAAGCGTCTAAATTGTAACATAAAATATCAACAAAAATCAATATTTCAGCCTATCTATTCTTGCCAAAAAAGTGCCGAAAATTTAGCCTTTTTTCGGCTTTGGCCAAGCTTGATATTGTATATTTTGTCGATGTTTGCTAAAATAGGCCTGCGGGACGCGCAGCCGTGCGGAATTTTTGCCCCGCCCGGCCTTATTATGGCCGAATGGAGGAAAAATCATGTATCAGATGGCAGAGCAGCTTCTATCCCTCTCGAATGAGGCCGCAGCATACGCCAGACATTCAAAGATCGTCTTTGTCAACAGCGCTGCCGAACGTGTGCTCGGCTGTGACTGCGTTGGGCGAAGTGTGCGCTCTGCGCTTGGACCGGATGTTGCCGGGCCGCAGTCCGCGAGCTTTGTGGCGGATGTGCCGATAGGCAGCGGCCGCTATGCCGTCCGTGTTGCTCCGGTCGGGGATGGGCAGGCGTTTTTCCTCACCCCGACCAATATAGAACCGCCCGCGCTGAACGAGGACATGATAAGCGCCATGCGCGATCTGCTGATGAGCATAAATGTCTCGTGCAGCGTCGGCCGCGCCCGCGCCGAGCAGCTCGGCGACGAGGAGCTGTCGGACTGCTTCACCGGCGCGACGCGGGCATATTACAGGCTTGCCCGCATACTTGCCAATGTGTCCATACTTGAGGGGCTTGCCGTGGCGAGCTTTCCGTTCCAGCCGGATGAGGTAGACCTGTCGGAGCTTTGCCGGGGCATAGTCGAATCCCTGCAGGAGATATTCGGCGGCGTTGAGATACGAATGAACATACCGCATGACGTATTCATAAGCGGCGACCGCACACTGATACAGGAGGCGGTGATGAACCTGCTGTCAAACTGCCTGACGCATGCCTCCGGGCTGAGCAGGATCTCACTCAACCTGCTGGACTGCAGTGACCGGGCTGTGCTGTCAGTAACGGACGACGGCTGCGGTATGCCGCAGTCGGCAGTAAATTCGCTGTTTGAGCGGCCGGCCGGAACGGACGGGGCGATAAGGATATCCCGCGGCGCAAATACCGGACTTCGGCTGGTGCGCGCCGTTGCCGAGCAGCATCACGGCAGCGTGCTGATCGAAAGCCGGCCCGACTATGGCACGACCGTGCGTATGTCATTGGCTAAAGGCATCCTGCCGATACACGTATTCCGCGAACCGGCAGAAAGCTATAAGCCGTCGCGCACGCTGCTTTACACCGGCCTTGCCGACTGTCTGCCGCTTGAGTTGTTCAAAAATACATTTCAGGATTGATGGAGGAGAATAGCAATGGAAGTTATGACTGCGCTTCAGGCGCGCAGAAGCATAAGAAAATTCACCGATGAGCAGGTATCACGCGAGGCTGTCGACACTCTGCTGCATGCCGCGATGTCGGGGCCGAGTGCCTGCAATGTCCGCCCGTGGGAATTTTATGTGATAAGAGACACCGCAGTGCTCGATAAGCTGCACGGTGCGTCGCGGTTCACGAATATTGACGCTCCGCTTGCCATAGTCGTCTGCGGTGAGCAGACACGGACGAGTTCAAAGCATCTGGCAGCCTATTGGGTCCAGGATTGCAGCGCGGCGACGGAAAATATTCTGCTCGCAGCGGTGGATATCGGCCTCGGCGCGGTCTGGTGCGGTGTTTATCCGCAGGAGGGAGCGGAAAAATGTGTCCGTGAGGCGCTGAAGCTGCCGGAGACGCAGATCCCGCTGAACATAATTTACATTGGGCACCCTGCCGAGTCGCATCGGCCGCGTGATCAGTATAACGAAGAATACGTGCACTACGTCTGACGCATGAAGCCCCGTCAGTCTGTCAAAGAATATGTGCAGCTGGGCGTAGATAAGAGAGCAGCGGGGGAGCTTGAGGGGGCAAGGCCCGCCTCAAATGCAATAAACCGCCGTCCAAAAGTCTTGATACATCAATGACTTTTGGAGCAAAGCAGCAT
>CAKTNU010000285.1 GCA_934589325.1 uncultured Oscillospiraceae bacterium
CCCCCGGCGAGATCGCCGACGCCGTCATCGTGAACACCTGCGCCGTCACCGCCGAGAGCGGGCGCAAATCGCGCCAGACCATCCGCCGCCTGCGCGACGAGAACCCCGGCGCGGTCATCGCGGTCTGCGGCTGCTATTCACAGCTCGACCCGGACGCCGTCGCAAAGACCGGAGCGGACGTAATATTCGGCTCGAACGACCACGCGGGCATGGTAGCCGCGCTCGAAAACGCGCTCGGCACGGGCGAACACAGCACCAGCATCGACGAGCCGTTCAAGCGCCGCGTGTTCGAGCAGCTTCCCGCCGGAGCCGTCGCGGGGCGCACGCGCGCCATGCTGAAGATTCAGGACGGATGCGTCAATTTCTGCACCTACTGCATCATCCCCTACACCCGCGGCCGTCTGCGCAGTCTGCCGCTGGACGCCGCCGCGGCGGAGAGCGCGCGCATCGACGCCGAGGGCTACCGCGAGATAGTTCTGACCGGCATCGAAGTCGCGTCCTACGGGGTCGACCTGCCCGGCAAGCCCGGCCTTGCCGACGTTATCGAGACCGTCGCCGCCTCTGCGCCCGACATGCGCATACGTCTCGGCTCGCTGGAGCCGACCGTGATAACCGAGAATTTCTGCCGCCGCCTCGCCGCGACGGGCAGACTCTGCCGCCACTTCCACCTCTCGCTGCAATCCGGCTGTGACCGGACGCTCAAGGCCATGAACCGCAAGTACGACACCGCGGGCTTCTACCGCGCGGTGGAGCTGCTGCGCGAATATTTCCCCGGCTGTGCGCTGACGGCCGACCTGATCTGCGGCTTCCCCGGCGAGACGGAGGAGGATCACGCGGCGACGCTGGAGTTCATCCGGAAGTGTGGCTTCGCGGACATGCACATCTTCCCGTACTCCCGCCGCCCCGGCACACCTGCGGACAAGATGCCCGGCCAGTGCGAGAACGCGGTGAAGACCCGCCGCGCGCACGAGGCGCAGAAGGTCGCCGACGAGATGCACCGCGATTTCATGCGCGGCAGCATCGGGCAGACTCTGCCCGTGCTGTTCGAGACGGAGCACGACGGCGTATGGACCGGGCACAGCGACACGTACATACTTGTCAAGGCGCGCGGCGAGGCTCTGCGCGGGAAAATATGCCCCGTTTCGATAAAGCTTGCGCAGGACGAGGCACTTTTCGGAGAAATAATTTGACGAATTAAATCGTTTGATGTATCATAATAAAAATACGTCAAACCGATATCCGACTTGCCGGTTTGTGCGGCAGAGTTTATCAGGCCGCAACCAGCCCATTGCCTCCCTCTGACGAGGGAGGTGTCGAAACCGTAGGTTTTGACGGAGGGAGAGACTTTGGCAGTCTCACGAGGGCGTTTTGGAATAGTATGATCTGTGCGCAGATTTGCGGCTCTTCTCTCCCTCAGTCGGCTTCGCCGCCAGCTCCCTCATCAGAGGGAGCCAAGGAAGGGCTTCTGCCCATCGGTCTGAGTATCGAATACTGAAATATCAAACGAGAGGTCACGGCAATGTTCAGAATAAAAACCATGAACAGCATATCCCCCGCGGGGATCAAGGCGCTTACCGCGCGCGGCTGCGCCGTCAGCGCGGAAGAGACGCGCCCTGAGGCAATACTCCTGCGCAGTGCGGAGCTGCACGGCTACGAGTTCAACCCGGAGCTTATGGCCATAGGCCGCGCGGGCGCGGGGTACAACAACATCCCCATCCCGGACTGCACCGAACGCGGCATAGTCGTGTTCAACAGCCCCGGCGCGAACGCCGAGGCCGTCAAGGAGCTGGAGCTGTGCTCGCTCGTGATGGCGTCGCGCGACGTGCTGGGCAGCATCGGCTGGGTGCGCGGCATATCCGGCGAGGGCGCGGCCATCCCGAAGCTTGTCGAGAAGGGCAAGTCCGCTTTCGCGGGGCCGGAGCTTCTGGGCAAGACCCTCGGCGTTATCGGCCTCGGCGCAGTCGGCGCGCTGGTTGCGAATATCGCGCTGGAGCTGGGCATGACGGTCTACGGCTACGACCCGTTCATGTCGGTCGACGCGGCGTGGCGGCTGTCGCGCGAGGTTCTGCGCGCCGACTCCGTGGATGATATCTTCCGCAGCAGCGACTATATCAGCATCAACGTCCCCTATACCGAGCAGACGCA
>CAKTNU010000286.1 GCA_934589325.1 uncultured Oscillospiraceae bacterium
GTGCTGCTGTGGTCACTGGCGGCGGATGCGGCCTGCATCCTGCTCGTGCTGCTGCTCGTTGTGCTGCTGTCACGCAGGGCGATAGACCCCGTAGTCCGCAGTGCCGAGCGCCAGAAGCAGTTCATAACCGACGCTTCGCACGAGCTGAAGACGCCGATAACCGTCATCGCGACGAGCCTGAGAGTGCTGGAAATGGAGACCGGGAAGCAGAAGTGGATAGATAAGGCACAGGCGCAGACGGAAAAGCTGACTGAGCTTGTCAATTCCCTTGTGACGCTCTCGCGCATGGACGAGGAGGAGTCACCTCTGAAGCGCGAGGATTTCGATGTCAGCGGCGCAGTCACGGAGACGGCGGAGTCGTTCCGTGACTTTGCCGCATCGGAAGGACATGAGCTGAAGATATCGGTCGTGCCGGATATAATATATCGCGGCGACGAATATGCCGTACGGCAGCTAGTGTCAATACTGCTGGATAATGCCGTGAAATATGCCGCGCCCGGGTCGCCAATAGCTGTCACACTCGAAAAAGCGCGCCGCGGCGTGACTCTGCGATGTGCAAACCTCTGCACGGATGCCGGAAGCATAGACACGGGAAAAATATTCGATCGGTTTTACCGTGCCGATCCTTCGCGCAGCGAGTCAGGCTCCGGCTTCGGCATCGGTCTGTCCATTGCCCGCGGCATAGCGGAGGGACATCGCGGCTCCATCGCCGCCAGGATAGCCGCCGATCAGATAGAATTTACTGCCGAACTGAAATGAAACCTGAATAGTATATGCGCCGATATGACTATACCCCCGATACCGGGCAGCCGGTATCGGGGGTATTTATGGTCTTGGCCGTCGGAGCCGGCCTTACAGCTCTATATATTCGTCTCTGCCGGCACCGACGGAGACATACTTTATCTTGCAGCCGACGGCCTTCTCGAGGTAACGGATATAGTCCATCGCGGCCTTGGGCAGCTCCTCGGCCTTGCGGCAGCCGGAGATGTCGCCGAAGCCCTCCATGTATTCAAACACGGGCTTTGCCGCGTTCAGCTTCTCGCCGATGGGGAACTTATCGGTCAGCTCACCGTCTATGTCATACGCCACACAGACGGGGATCTTCTCCATATAGGACAGCACGTCCAGCTTCGTCAAAGCGATGCAGTCCGCTCCCTGCATGCGCACACCGTAGCGGGAGGCCGGAATGTCGAACGCGCCTACGCGCCGGGGTCTGCCGGTCGCCGCGCCGTACTCGCCTCCGGCGCGCCGCAGAGCCTCGGCCTCGTCACCGAACATCTCTACCGTGAACGGACCCTCGCCGACACAGGAGGAGTACGCCTTCATGATGCCGACGACGTTGTCGAGCTTCATGCCGGGAATACCGGCGCCGATGGGGGCGTATCCGGCCAGAGTGCAGGAGGAAGAGGTGTAGGGATAGATGCCGAACTCGATATCACGCAGTGCACCGAGCTGGGCTTCAAAGATGATGTTCTTTCCGGCCTTGGCTTCACCGTAGAGATAATCGGACACGTCGGTGACGTAGGGCTTTATAAGGTCGCCGTATTCGTGCAGCCAGGCGAGAATGTCCTCGGCCTTGACCGGCTCATGGCCATAGCCGCGCACGGTGAGATTCTTCCACTCGGTCAGGTCTGCGACCTTCTCCGGCAGAGTATCGGGGGAGAAGAGATCACCCATTCTGACGGCCTTTTTCATATATTTATCGGCATAGACGGGGCCGATGCCGCGGCGGGTGGAGCCGTACTTCTTGTCCTTGAGCCGGTCCTCCTCCATTATGTCCTGCATCTTGTGCCAGGGCAGGCAGATAACGGCCTTGTCGCTTATCTTGAGATTGTCGGGGCCGATATGTATGCCCTTTTCGCGCAGGGAGCGTATCTCATGGACAAGATGCTCAAGGTCGATGACCATGCCGTTGCCCATGATGTTCACCGCGCCCTCGCGGGAGATACCGGAGGGCAGCAGATTCAGCACGAATTTGCCGTGATCGTTTATTACGGTGTGCCCGGCGTTGTTGCCGCCCTGGTAGCGGCAGACTATGTCGTAATCGGCGCTGAGCAGATCTACCATGCGGCCCTTGCCCTCGTCGCCCCAGTTGATACCTACAACGGCTGTTAACATTTTTGCGTCCTCCTGATTTTT
>CAKTNU010000287.1 GCA_934589325.1 uncultured Oscillospiraceae bacterium
GACGGCCGGCTATGTAGCCCTCGTCCTCAAGCAGCGCATAGGCGTGCTCCACCGTTATCACGCTCACACCGGTCTCTGCCGCCATGAAACGCTTGGACGGCAGCTTCGCCCCATTTTTGAGCCGGGCGGTGAGAATATCCTCCCGAAGCCGCCGGTATAGCTGCATATATGCAGGCTGTTCGGCGCTCTTGTCGATATAATAGCTCATCTGGTCTTATAAAATTCTCCTCAACTGGCGATAGTCATAATACCAAAATGATAATATAATATGCCCCATCAAAAGTCAAGCGAGGAAAATGTCATGAATAAAAAGACTCAGCATCAGGTGAAGCGCATCGCCGTTACAGCGGTTCTGATGGCGTTCAATATAGTTTTAAGCTCCTTCGGTGTACCGGTCCCGGGCGGGCACATGTATCTCAACGACATTGTCATCTGCACTGCCGCAATTCTGCTCGACCCGTTCCGCGCGTTCATGGTCGGCGGCGTTGGCGCGTTCATAGGGGATCTGCTGTTTTATCCGACTCCGATGTTCGTCTCTCTGGTCACGCACGGCCTTCAGGCGGTCGTCATATCCCTTGCCACACGCAGACTCGGCAAGAGCCGTGAATCCGGCTCCGTCATCGGCGTCACTATCGGAGCCGTGATCATGGTCGTCGGCTATACTCTCGGCCGGGCGTTCATCTACAGCACTCCCGAATATGCACTGCTCAAGCTGCCGTTCCAGATAGCCCAGGCCGCTATCGGTGCCATCGCCGCACCGCTGCTCTGCTGGAAGTGCAGGATAGCCGAGCTTTACGAAAAGCGCTTCGGCATGCTCAGCTGATACTAATAGAAAAAAATAAGAAAAGAATTAATGCCAGATACACGGCGCACACTGCGCCGTGTATTTTTGCGTATTGGTACTATCGGTTGACAAGGGCGGCAAAGTTTGCCCGGGCCTATTCCCGATTGACTTGACCGCACTTCTGTTATAAAATACGATTATATTAAACACAACAAAATCATTCGGAGGTGTCTCATGAAAAAATGGCAGATCATCGCACCGATAGGCATTGCGGCAGGCGCGGCGGCATTGGCGCTCGCACTGCGCAGAAAGCCGCAGCCCGCGGCCAACGGCAATAGCTCCGCGGAAACCAAAAAAGCGGCTCCGTCCGTTCAGCTCAAGTCCGGCAGCTACAGCTTTGTTTCCGGCTATAAGGATGCCGCGACTGTCGACGTCACTGTAAATTACGACCCGGAAAAGTTCGGATTTGCCGTCATTGAGGACGGCTTCCCGGCCTATTCCAGCGACTCGCACGTTGCCGTGATCTACGGCGAGGACTTCACCGCGCAGATAGAGTATGCCGGCTACTATCACGGCGAGGACTTCGCCGCAATGAGCGAAGCCGCCCGCGGCAAGTTCAGCGGCTTCGGTGAGGTCACATTCGGCAGACACAGCGGCATCCGCTATCTTGACGGCGACTGCATATGCCTGTGTCTCCCTATACCCGGTGACGATTACAGCTATCTGCTCATAACCGTCATCAAGGCCGAGGGCAACGACGACAGTCTCGACGAGCTGCAGGACGATCCCGGCCTGAACGCCATCGTCTCCGGTATCGAGATAAGCAGACAGTAAACCGACCCAAGCCGGGATCCGGACAGCTGACAGGCCGCCGGGATCCCGGCTTTTCCGTACTCATGAGCGGATCGGCATGATGCGGAGCCTATAAAAAAGCAGTATCTCAGCATATGAAGGGTTTTGCACCCGCAAAGCATACAAAACGGCTGACAATATCCGACGTTTTGTACGTATTTTTACATATCTGTATATAATTTTGCCGACTTGCGTGTTCAGAACTAACAAATTATTTGACTTTATATGACGTATGGGGTAGAATATTAAATTGTGAATCACACCTAAACGGCGATTTATACTATATGGAGGTCAAGCATGTATAAAGTAGTAACCAAGCGTTTTTTGAACGACGCCAAGACCATCTGTCTATTTGAGATAGAGGCTCCGCTCGTGGCGAAGCACGCGCAGGCGGGTCAGTTCGTTATCTTCCGTCTGGACGAGCAGGGCGAGCGTGTCCCCGTCTCCGTCGCAGGCTGGGACAGAGAGAAGGGCACCGTCACCGTCATGGTGCAGGCCGC
>CAKTNU010000288.1 GCA_934589325.1 uncultured Oscillospiraceae bacterium
CCACGTCTATCATGTGATGCGGCACGGCGGCCTGCTCGGCGGCGGTTGCCTTGGCGGTGCCGATGTCCATGCGGCGGTATATCTGCATGGAGTCCGCCGAAACTATCTCCCCGCCAAGCTCCTGCGCAAGCGCGATGCCGAGGCGGGTCTTGCCCGATGCGGTCGGCCCCGCGACAACGATGATCTTCTCTGCCATCGCTGCCCTCAGACTATGCGCTTGAACTGCTTGTCAAGCTCCTTGCGCGTGAGCGTGACGGATACGGGGCGGCCATGCGGGCAATAGCGCACCTGCCCGGATATCACTGCGTCCACCACGGCCTCCAGCTCCTTCGGGTGCGTGTCCCAGCCGGCCTTTATCGCGGCCTTGCAGGCGACGGTGTGCAGTATCTCGTCGCGCGCGCTCTGCGCGTCCGGGCATTTGCCGCGGCGCAGCTTCTCGCATATCTCCTCGATAGCGGCGGGGACGTCCCCGGCGTCCATATCGGCGGGCACGGCGCGGACTATCAGCTCCCGCTCGCCGAACGGCTCTATCTCGAAGCCCAGCTCATACAAAAGCGCAGCGTTCTCGGTTATCGCGTCCATGTCGTCGCCGTTGGGGTGGATCGTCACGGGGATGAGCAGGTTCTGCGCCATGAGCTCGCGCTCCTGCGCCTTCAGCCGGTCGAATATCATGCGCTCATGCGCGGCGTGCTTATCGATAAGTATCAGCTTGTCGTCCTGCTCGACGATTATATAGGTCTTGAGCGCTTCCCCCACTATCTTGTGGTCGGGGATGGGGCGACTTTCAACATTTTGAACAGGTTTTTCAACAGCCTTGGCCGGCATATCCTGCGGAAACGCAGGCTCAGTCTCGCTTTTTTCGGGTTTTTCCGGCAAAATGCGGCTGTTTTCCGGCTTCGGCTCCGTCTCATACTCCGCAGGCTCCGCGCGGAGCGACATCTGCACCGGCTGTACGGGTCTCGCCGCGCTCACAGGCGGGCGCAGGGAGGACACAGCCGTCGCCGTCACTGCAGCGGGCTGGGGCTGCACCGGCTTCGGCGCGGCATACCCGCTCTCGCGGAACTTCTCGGCGCTCATGCTCTGATAAAAATCGGGCTTCGCGCCGACGGCCTTCTTTGTCGACTCCGAAAGCTTTATTTCGGCGGTCTGCCGCTCCCCGGCGAGCGCGGACAGCACCGCGTAATGCACCGCGTCGAACACCTTGCGCTCCTCGGAGAACTTGACCTCGGTCTTGGCCGGGTGAACGTTGACGTCCACGCTGCCGTAGCCCAGCTCTATATACAGCGCGCAGGCGGGATAGCGCCCGGTGAGCAGCGTATTTTTATACGCCTGCTCCACAGCGGCCTGCAAAAGCTGGGATTTTATAAATCTGCCGTTGCAGAAGAAAAACTGCGCACTGCGGTTGCCCTTGCCATAGGCCGGGGAAGAGACGAAGCCCGTCACGCGGATGCCGTTATTCTCGCCCGTGCAACGGAGCATCTGCGTCGCCATGTCGCGCCCCATCAGGGAGTACACGCATGACTCCTGTTTCCCGTCGCCGGGGGTGAAGAATTCCTCGTTTCTGTCTTTTATAAAGCGTATCGACACTTCCGGATGTCCAAGCGCACAGCGCAGAGCCGCAAGCTGGCAGGCGGAAGCCTCACTGCGGTCACTCTTCAGGAATTTCAGCCGCGCGGGGGTGTTATAGAACAAATCGCGCACGGTCATCGTTGTCCCGTCCGGGCAGCCGGCGGCGAACATCTCCTGAATGTCCCCGGCCTCCAGCACGACGCGGGTGCCGCTCGCGTCGCCGCGGCGGCGGGTGTTAAGCTCGATCTTCGACACGGCGGATATCGCCGCAAGAGCTTCGCCGCGGAAGCCCATCGTCGATATGGCCTCCAGCCCCTTCTCGTCATGCAGCTTCGATGTGGCATGCCGCAGGAACGCGACGCCCGCGTCCTCCGGTGCCATGCCGCAGCCGTCGTCCGTGACGCGGATATAGGTTGCGCCTCCGCCGCGGATCTCGACCGTTATATTCTTCGCCCCGGCGTCGAGCGAGTTCTCGACCAGCTCCTTGACGACGGAAGCCGGGCGCTCCACCACCTCGCCGGCGGCGATCATATCAGCCACATGGGGCTGAAG
>CAKTNU010000289.1 GCA_934589325.1 uncultured Oscillospiraceae bacterium
CAAGCATACCGGGGCCGAAGCCCCAGCGGGCGCAGTACAGGAATATCGGCAGCATACCGATGGTGATGGAGCCGCCCTGCGGCAGCTCAAAGAACTTGAGATAGCCCAGCACCTGCGCCAGCGCGACCATGATGGCGCCCTCGCAGAGCGCGCGGAGCTTGAGATGAGACTTTGCTTTCATTTTTCTTTCCTCCTAAATTGCGGTTTTGTAATTCGGGAAGCAGAATAAAGAAAACCGCAGGTCCTTTTCAGAACCTGCGGAAAAATACAATACTCTGTTTCCTACGCCGGCATTATCCGGATCAGGTTCGAGGGTCCGGAGCCCCAATTAGCTCCATCTCAGCCGGAAGTATCCAGCCCCCCTTTATCTAATTACAGCGTGAGTATATATCGTGTGTCGGAATTTGTCAAGAAAAAAGTTTGCCGCGCCGAGCGCCGCGTCATGCTTATTTCAGCAGCTCAGCCTTGTTGATTATGAACTGACGCAGCCATTCTCCGGCCTCGTCGTTTTTCAGCGCGAAGTCGATTATTGCCTCGAGATAGCCCTTGAGATTGCCGGTATCATAGCGCCGGCCCTCGAAGTCTACCGCACACATCGGCTCGCAGCGGCACAGCTCCTTCATGCCGTCGGTGAGCTGTATCTCGTTGTTGCGGCCGGGAGCAGTGTGCTCGAGAATATCGAATATTGCAGGGGTCAGAACGTAGCGGCCAAGTATGGCGAAGTTTGAAAACTTCTCTTCAAGCGTCGGCTTCTCGTTCATATCGCCTATCCTGTACACACGCTCGGAGAGCTGTTCAATCAGCTTCACGGACGAATACTTTGTGATAAGCTCATCCGGCACCTCGCGCACCGCGACGGCGCTGCACTCGTTGGCCTCCGCCGCCTCGACGAGCTGCTTGAGGACCGGCTTTTCGCTGAGCATTATATCGTCACCCAGCAGCACCGCAAACGGCTCGTTACCTACAAAGCTCTTGGCGCGCCACACGGCGTGGCCGAGGCCCTTTGTCTCCTTCTGGCGCAGGAAAAATACGTCCGCCATGTCCGCAACGGCGCGGACGGTCGCGGCCTCGTCGCCCTTGCCGTCCTGGATCAGACGCTCCTCAAGGTCGGGCGCGTAGTCGAAATAGTCCTCGATGGGGTTCTTGCCGCGGTTGGTTATTATAAGGATCTCCTCAACACCTGCGGCCACCGCCTCCTCGACGATGTACTGGATGACCGGCTTGTCCACCAGAGGCAGCATTTCCTTGGGGATGCTCTTGGTATTCGGCAGCAGACGCGTACCAAGACCGGCGGCAGGGATTATCGCTTTTCTGACTTTCATAGACGTCTCCTCTCGGTTGAAATCATGTGATCATGTCACGTATTTAATTTTATAGTAAATTCGCGGAAGAATTTAAGCCCGGGCAGGTAATACATCATCGGCAGGCCGATGACGAACAGGACGACCGCCTCGCCGAAGCCAACCTGCGCGGCGTTGAGCGCGAAGGCCGCTGGGTACGAGAATATGCCGAGTCCGTTGTATGCGCTGGTTATCACCGCGCCGACCACGACCGCATTGAACAGTACCGGCATAAGGCAGGCAAGGATCTTTCTGCCCAAGCCATGCCCGCGGCGGCCTATCGCAGCCGTCAGCAGCGCCGCGGCCAGCGTCGCGAGCGAACCGAATACAATATCGAATACATTGCCGGTCAGCAGATTTGCGATCATGCAGCCGCCGAATAATCCCCATACAGTGCAGGGCATGAAGAACGGCAGGATGCAGAGCGCCTCGGATATGCGGAACTGGACCGTCCCGTAGCTTATCGGCGCAAGTATCATCGTCAGCACCGCATAGCACGCGCCGACGACCGCTGCCGTTGCAATTTTAAGAGTTGCTGTTTTCTTCACTTTTGTTTTCCTCGCTTTCCGCCATGTTCTTAGCCATTTCCTCGCGGCGGTGCAGCGAAAACTCGCAGCCGCAGTAAAGCTGCCTGTACAGCCCGTACTTTTCGCTAAGCTCTATCGATCGGTTTTCCCCGTCACGCTTCTTGAAGTCCGACGGGAGCCAGCTGACACCCACGGCGCGGCCGATCTCCTCGCCGAGAGCGTTTATCAGCACCGCATCCTTATGCCTCG
>CAKTNU010000290.1 GCA_934589325.1 uncultured Oscillospiraceae bacterium
GTGCACCGGAGCGTGTTACAAAGCGCATAGTTGCCGATTTTGATGCTGCACCGTACCCGACTGCGCCAATAGTGCCGTCCACTGAGGTCGTGCACGACAGGGTGAGTGTTGAGCTGTTCCGTGGCTGTGTACGCGGCTGCCGCTTCTGTCAGGCAGGGCATGTGTACCGCCCAATCCGCGCAAAAAAGCCTGAAACGCTCATACGGCAGGGCATAGAGGCGCTTAAAAATACCGGATATCAGGATGTTACGCTGCTGTCGCTCAGTACCAGCGACTACCGCCCGCTGCCGGAGCTGTGCGACGGACTGCTTGAATACTGCGAGAGCCGCAGTATAGGGCTGTCGCTGCCGTCGCTCCGGGCTGACAACTTCTCGATAGAGCTCATGGAGAAGCTGCAGAAGGTGCGCAAGAGCGGACTGACCTTTGCCGTCGAGGGCGGCAGCCAGCGCCTGCGTGATGCGATAAATAAGAACGTCACGCAGGAGGATCTGCTGCACACCTGCGCTATTGCCTTTGCAGGCGGCTGGAACAGTGTGAAGCTCTATTACATGCTCGGACTGCCGACCGAGACGGACGAGGATATCGTCGGCATTGCGGAGATGGCGAATGAGGTGCTGCACTGCTGGCGTATGAACGCCAAGAACAAGAACCGCGGCGTAAAGATAACCATATCCACCTCGTGCTTCATTCCGAAGCCGCACAGCCCGTTCCAGTGGGAAGCACAGATAAGTATAGAGGAGTATCTGCGCCGTGTGAACCTGCTGCGCTCCAGCATTACCGCACGCAATGTGACCTATAACTGGCATGATGCGGAGACAAGCCTTATAGAGGCTGTTCTGAGCCGCGCCGACCGAAGAGTGGCCGATGCGATAGAAGAGGTATGGCGTCAGGGAGGCAGACTCGATTCCTGGACGGATTATTTCTCGTTCAAGCGATGGATGGATGCGTTTGAAAAGTGCGGTGTGGACACCGGGTTTTATGCGAACCGCGAAAGGAGCGTAGACGAGGTACTGCCGTGGGACGTTATAGACACAGGTGTGCGCAAGGCGCATTATGTGCGTGAGCGTGAGCGCTGCTATGCGTCGGAGCTGTCGCCGGACTGCCGGCACCAGTGTTCCGGCTGCGGTGCGCTGAAGCTGATGAACGGAGGCCGCTGCGATGGATAAGCTGAGACTGAGATTTGAAAAAACCGGACGCGCCATATATATTTCGCATCTTGACCTGATGCGCACCATGCAGCGCGTTTTTGCGCGGGCGGAGCTGGAGCTCAAATATTCCGAGGGCTTCAACCCACATCCGCAGATATCTATCGTACTGCCGCTGTCCGTCGGTACTGGGAGCCTGTGCGAGATAATGGATTTTCGCCTGAATACCGAGACCGACCTCGAAGCTCTGCCGGAGCGCATGAATCTGGTGATGCCCGAGGGCATACGCGTTATCGAGGCATATGAACAGCAGCGCAAGCCGGCGGAACTGAAATGGCTGGATGTGAGCGGCGTATTCGAGTATGACGACAGAGCTGCGGGGGACATGCTTCCGGAGCTTGAGGCGTTCCTTGCCCGCAGTGAACTGGTGATAACGAAAAAGACCAAGCGCGGCATGGGTGAAAGCGATATCAGGCCTGCTATCAGGAATATTGCCTTTGTGCGCGAGGGTGAAAACGATATACGCGTCACCGCGACGATATCCGCGCAGGAGCCCACGCTGAACCCAGAGCTCATCCCCGAAGCGCTCCGCCAGCTCGCGCCCGGTATCGCACCCGATTTTGCGAAGTTTATGAGGCTTGAGACCTACGATGCGGATATGAACGTTTACCGCTGAAGGCCGGAAAAATCGGGAATAAAAACACTTGATTTTGCCTGCACGCTATGCTATAATACTACAGCTTGCGCAGATAAAGTATCTGCGGGCATAGAAAGGCGGTCCGCTGCCGAGGCTTTAAGCCCGCCGGTAAGAACGTCTATATGTAAGGAAGGATTAGATTATGGATCTGGTCAAAATTCTCAGCGAGCAGTACATGAAGAAAGAACTGCCCGAAATGAACGTCGGCGATACCGTGCGCATCATGGTTCGCGTCAAGGAAGGCAACCGTGAGCGTAC
>CAKTNU010000291.1 GCA_934589325.1 uncultured Oscillospiraceae bacterium
CCCCTTGATAATTTCCTCATTCAGCTGTACAATTTTCTCGGACATAGTTTGCTGTCTCCTTTCAGAATGGTGTGTCGCAACTTCATTCTATCAGAGATCTGCTAACCATGCCTCTTTTTATGTCTTTTTAAATTTGCGCAACTTATTCTACCTTATCACGAAAAGGGAGACGGTGTGGAATTTCCCATGCCGGCTCCTGCCTTATTTCAGTTCATCATCATACCCTGATCCTTGTCAACGGTTTCATTTATCAGCTTTTGCAACGATTATATCAGGCGTGGGCTGGTGACGACAACCAATATGGGGTTGTCGAGTACATTGCCGTCACGGTCTATGACGTAGGTGATGGGAAAGGCCATTATATTGCCGACGAATCTGCTCGTTTCGTTGTCGAGAGAGAAAGATATGTTCCGACATGTAGTGACCTTCTTTGCAAGGGCTTCTTTGGTTGCGGCTATGGCCTTATCATCGCCATCCAGGGTGAATTCGGTTACTCTGGCAAGCGTACCGCCCGTCATACATTTGCCGCTATCACCGCACATGCATACTTTACCCGCAATTTCATCGTCCGTGTCACGTTCCTTATATACTTTTCAAGAGGTCACTTTATAACGGGAGGCATTTTCTGAAAGTGATTCAAGTTGCCATAGGCGTTAACAGCATGTTGATACATGATTTCATCATACAGACTTAATTTTCTATTGCCACTCATTTTAGCAGCTTCCAGCAGGAATCTGGCTGCCTCTTCAATATCTGTAAAGTGATTAGCACACGGTGCACTGCCAGCTACGACCGATTGTGCTGTTAATGCTACCCCCACTACCGGTGCATCTGTGAAAATGTTTGGCGATATTATGCTGTTGATGTGCCTAAATCCGCTTTCATATGGTGTAATATCATATTGACTCAAAGGAACAACTCTTGGGAGTCCGCCAGTGGTCGTGGACATAAGCTCCAGCAAACTATCACTGGGAGGAAGTATGTATCCCGACTTTACCACTGGTGAAATGGCGAACCCTCTTGCGTTAGTGATTTTGTTTCCCTTTGTAGCATCGACACTAAATATAACACTCATTTCAGAAGTCACCTGTTCCTTATTTATTTCATAAATAGATACGGGAGGATAGATAAAAGGAACAGGTTCATGTGGAGTGGTTCCTGCATTCGGGCAAATAGATGTTGCAATCGTTACACGGCCTGTAAGATTGTCGCCTTTTGCTTTCATGGAGAGCAATTTGGCTGCGACTGTAAGTGCACATAGTGCGCCGTCACCATCTGACACGAAACCGATAATTTCCGGACGTGCGCCGAGTGCACCAAGTTGCCCTATTATGCCAGTAGTGGGCGCGTTTTTGTCGGTTCCGGGTATAGTTATGGAAATTACGTCAGTATATCCTTTCTCACTGTGTAGCCTCTTTACGCTTGTTTGTGCAGCGGAGTATATGCTACGAAGGTACACCGCTACGGTATCTCCATTTACATTCGGGTCATCAAGTATTTCAAATAATTCGGTTACCCATTTAATAAGCATATCAACATTCCTTTCTTATAAATTGATCTGTAATTAGAACGCTAAAATCCACACCACACATGAATTAAACAATCATATACATCACCCTTCCTTTCTGCAATAATAAAGCAAATTTTTGTATAATATAGACACTTTTTTATATGAATCGTGTTGCCCTTGCCTCAAACACGTTATAATGATAGAATTAATTTAATCCTACTAAATTTCGAGGTGTGCCATGGAAGTAAAAGAAGTTGTTGGCAAGAATGTGAAGCTGTTGCGTTTGCAGCATAGACTTACACTTAAACAGCTCGCCAGCCTTACCAACCTTACCAGCGGTTATCTTTCGTTGTTAGAACGCGGGTTGACTTCAGCTTCGCTTGACACTTTAGAGCAGATAGCTAACTGTATGGATACCGATGTATCTGCTCTGTTCATTGATGAAACGGCACACAAAATACCAATAATAATCCGCGGGTACGATTATCTTTTCAAAAAGCTGGATTCACAGCGCTTTGAAACAAGGCTGACCCATTTTGAACATTCCAATATAATGCCTTTTATACAGACCATAACAC
>CAKTNU010000292.1 GCA_934589325.1 uncultured Oscillospiraceae bacterium
GGTCTCCTGGTCCCAAACCAGGCGCGATACCAACTTCGCTATACCCGGATATTCAATTTCTGCCATGATACCACGGCAAGCGGTAAAAATAAAGCTTTTTCTGTCTGTGGTCATTCCTGTGGTCAAAGCCGCTTTTACGCCGTTTTCGGCAATCGAAGAAAACCCCGCAAACGCAGGTGTCGCAAGGCTTTGCGGCGTTTCGCCTTACCCCGTCCCGGATACGGCCACGGCACTCCCAAAGCAGGTGCGCTACCAACTGCGCTACACCCGGTTATTTCGTTATTTTATCCGGCTGGTCGTATTCGCCCAAAGAACTATGCAGCAGCTAGGCAGACAACAAATCAATGCTCATATTAACTTTGCCGATGCGTGTACAGAAGGGCAAACGTACCCAAGCCCAAGTATTATACACCACATTATGCAGTGACGCAAGACTTTATTTACAGCAGACGCGCAATATGCAGATACAAGTCACCGGTTATGGAGCGGGGGACACGGATTATGCGGGAAGGGGAGGCAGCGCCGTTATACGCCGGTCAGGTCGAAGCTGGGTATCAGATCGTCGGTGGCGGACTCGGGCTCCTGCCAATAGCCGTTTTCTATGCCATGGCGCGCCATGTAATTTATCAGGCGCTGATTCTCAGCGGGATCAACACGCTGGCACAGCTCCGGGAATCTATCAAGCCCGGGCATCGGCGTATACTGGCTCATCAGTGAAAACAGCACACCCTCGACGCCGAACTCCTCCTCAATGAAATTTATGACCTCCTTGGTGTTCAGATCCTGTTCCGGGAGGATAAGATGCCTGATCAGCACACCGGAACGAAGCAGGCCGTCGCTGTCCATGACGTATGCGCCGGTCTGCCGGTACATTTCACGTATCGCAGCCATGGCGATCTCAGGGTAGTCCGGCGCAGCCGAGTAGCGGCGGGCAAGCTCGGGGTCGGAATACTTGAGGTCCGGCATGTACACCTGAACGAGCCCCTCGAGCCGCTGCAGCATTTCCGCGCTGTCGTAACCGGAGCTGTTCCACACCACGGGTATGCCGAGCTCGAGACCGTCCAGCGACTTGGCTATTTGGCGGATATAGTGGCTGGGCGTGACCAGATTGATGTTGTGCACGCCAGCGTCACGCAGGCGAAGCATGATGTCCCGCAGCTCCTGCACGGAGATCGCCCGGCCGCCCTGACCGCGGCTTATGTCGTGGTTCTGACAGAATACACAGCGCAGGCTGCAGCCGGTGAAGAATATTGCGCCGGAGCCGCGTGTGCCGCTGATGCACGGCTCTTCACCGAAGTGCGGAGTTGCCCGGGCAACGCGAATTGCTGCCGGGCTTGCGCATACTCCGAAGCCGCGTTCCTCCGTTCTTCTCGCCCCGCAGCGGCGGGGACAATCGCTGCATATATAATCCATAACTTTTCCTCGGCTAAAATTGATATAAACGGGGCATTGACAAGAAAATGTCATATGCAAAATGACAATAAACGCCCTCTTTGCAACACCGATTATACCGCAGATTTGTATATAATGCAAGAAATCGCAAAAATCGTAAAAAAGTGCATGATTTTTCTGATTTTTGTGCTAAAATGATTTCGATGCAGGGAAAGTAATGCCCAATAAACTGCCGGAGAGCCCGGCAGGGGAGGAAAGAAGCAATGGTGAACATAGTTCTTGTCGAGCCGGAGATACCGCACAATACCGGCGCCATTGCCCGCACCTGCGCCGCGACCGGCGCCAGACTGCATCTTGTCAAGCCGCTGGGCTTTGATATATCCGATAAGGCAGTAAAGCGCTGCGGGCTGGACTACTGGCATTTGGTCGATATCTCGGTATATGAGAATATTGACGATTACTTTGCAAAAAATGGAGACAGCGGGCTCTATCTTGCGACTACCAAAGCGCCGAGAGCCTACTGCGAGGCTGATCTCAGCGGCGATGTGACGCTGATGTTCGGCAAGGAAACGGCGGGGCTTCCCGAGTGGCTGCGCGAAAAATACCGCGGCAGCTGCATCCGTATTCCGATGATAAGTGAGGCCCGGAGTCTGAATCTCTCAAACTCCGTTGCTATACTGACCTATGAAGCATTC
>CAKTNU010000293.1 GCA_934589325.1 uncultured Oscillospiraceae bacterium
GTCGCGGCCTATACCGCGGTGGGCGCGCTTTGCGGCGGGCTTGGCGCGGCGATAAGCTACGGCGCGCAGACGAGGTCCATGGTATTCACGCTTGCTGGCACGGCGGTCGCGCTGATGGGCGTGAATCTGTCCGGCTCCGCCCCGGCTCTGCGGCGGCTTGCGGCGCAGCTCATGCCGCGCAGACACGGCATGCCGAAGGGCGGTGCGCCGCTGCTGGCGGGGCTTGCGACGGGGCTTATGCCCTGCGGCTCGCTCTACGCGATGTGGACGTACGCCGTCGGCACCGGCTCTGCCGTCCGCGGCGCGGCGGTGATGCTGGGCTTCGCCGTCGGCACCGTGCCGGCGCTGTTCCTGCTTGGCGTGTGCAAGGGGCTTGTCCCGCCGAAGCTGAAAAAATACGCGGCGCGCGTGGCGTCCGTGCTCGTCACGGCGATGGGGCTGAAAATGCTCATCGCCGGTCTGAAGCTTGGGAACTTTATATGAAAAAAGGCTGTCATTATGTAATGACAGCCTTTTTGTATCAGTGATGATTATGGAAAATCCCCTTGGCTCCCCTCTTAGGTAGCAAAGCGGCGGCGCCTGAGGGGTCGCCGGCCTCGGACTATTGCCAATAGGTAAAAGAAAGAGCAAAGTAAAGACCACGTTAGAAGCTCCCTCTGACGAGGGAGCTGTCGCGTAGCGACTGAGGGAGAGAAAAGCTGCAAATCTGCACAGCAGTTTCTGTTCAGAAACACCCTGTGCAATCACTGCCGAATTCTCTCCCTCCGTCAAAGCCTGCGGCTTTGCCACCTCCCTCGTCAGAGGGAGGCAAGAAGCCTTAGCGTCAACTGCAAAAATCCCCCGTCAGAGTGAGGCATGGGCATGATTCCAGCCTTTAGAACAACATGCAGATTCCCGCGAGCGCGGCGCAGACGGGGATGTATACGATGAAGTGCGTTATGTGCGATTTCTTGTTGAACCCGAACTGATGCGACCCGACGACGCCCTTCAGCTCCGGGTAGAAGTGCGGGAAAAAGTTCGAGTGGCAGAGCAGCACCCAGCCGAAGAACGCGATGTCGTAGATCTCCATGATGTAGAGCATCGCAATGAACCGCGCGAAAAATTGGCCGAAGCCGAAACCTCTTTTCACGCCGTCCCACGCGGCGAGAACGAACGCGCCCGCGAACATCAAAATCGCAAATATGCCGATGATCCAGCCAATCACATGCGCGCCGCGGAACCGCTCCTTCTTATCGGGTATCGCGTCAAGATTCTCCTTCGGCGCGGAGGAGAAGAAGCGCTTGTCCTGAATGAAAGCGACCCCAGCGTACAGAATGAGAAAATACGCCGCCATTATAATGAACGCCGAGAGAAGCGTTATGGCCATTTGGCTGAGTCCTCCTTAGTCCCTTGCCGTGCCGTCACTCGCCATTCTTCTCGTCAACGAAGGTCAGCGCAAGACCCGCCGCGCCTACCGCCAGCGTGAGCGGCTCCAACCCGGAGCTGCACAATTGCAGCAGAATGGCGAACAGCAAAACCGCGATACCCCTGAGCTTTTTCATATGTATAAACTCCTTTTCGCTTCCGAATTATCCTGAAACTCTCGCCCTCAGGCTTCGGGCATTTTCTTATACCCTTTAAAGCACAGCCCCGCAAACACCGCGCACAGCACACCGCCCGCGAGCATGATATACAGATAGCCGATGTCCCCGCCTGCGCCCACTGTCAGCGCGTACACGATGCCTATAAGCGCGGCGGCCGCGCCCGTGATGCCGCCGAGACTCAGCGCCCCGAAGCCCCTGTAAACGCGAGCCTTGGGCAGAACGTAATCCAGCTTCTGTATGCGCTCGCTTATAAGCTCGACCAGCCCCACCAGCATGAGGAGCGCCGGGATAATCGCCAGCACGGCCACCGCCGCCAAGCCCCAGTACTGCATGAATTCCGGCTTTTCCGCAAAGCATTTCACCAGAACAACATAGTAGGCGATCCACCCGACATTCCCGAAAATGTCATACACGATCCATTTTTCAGCGTGATATCAGTCTTATACATATCAGCCCTCCAGCCTTAAAATTTTGTCCTGCGCAGGACGGCCGAAAGC
>CAKTNU010000294.1 GCA_934589325.1 uncultured Oscillospiraceae bacterium
AAAGAGAAAACACAGTTTATTAAACTTACAACAGTTGACGCTCAAAATCTTATGAATTCAGCAAAAAGCGAAAGCGTTAAATCAGCTTGCAAAAAGGTATATGAAGCGCTGCGTTATTCCGACCCGATGTCAAGCGAGGCGCTTTCGGGTATTGAGTCGCAGATTACACTTAAATTCGACAGCTTTTCACAAGCTGTTTATGATGATGATTATGAGCTTGCCGAAGCTAATGCGGATGAATTACTTAACTTAATCAGCAACAGAAACGCAAAATGCAAAGCATTGAAATAATGAGCTAAAAGCACTATAATTTATATACAAGTATAATGCGAAGGGGTAAAAATCAGAATGATATTTAAGTGTAAAATGTGTGGCGGAAGCCTTGAGGTTGAAAAAGGACAAACAATTTGCGAGTGTGAATATTGCGGAACAAAGCAGACTGTTTCTTCAACCGATGACGAAATCACGACTAACCTTTATAACCGTGCCAATAATCTTCGAATGAAAAGCGAATTTGATAAGGCACAGGAGATTTATGAGAAGATCATTACAAAAAATCCTAATGAATCCGAGGCTTATTGGGGTGTAATTCTTTGTAAATACGGCATTGAGTATGTTGAAGATCCTAATACATATAAAAAAGTGCCTACTTGTCATCGCACTCAGCTTGAATCCGTTTTAACCGATGTTGACTACCTTTCAGCAATTGAAAAGGCGGATTCAAATCAAAAACTGATTTATGAGCAAGAAGCAAAGAAAATCGATAAGCTGCAAAAGGACATTCTTGCAATCGTTCATAACGAAAAGCCGTTTGATGTGTTTATTTGCTATAAAGAAACGGACGAAAGCGGAAAAAGAACGGTTGACAGTGCCCTTGCAAATGATATTTATTATCAGCTTACACAAGAAGGGTTAAAAGTTTTTTATGCTGCAATCACTCTCGAAAACAAACTCGGTCAGGAATATGAGCCGTATATTTTCTCCGCACTTAATTCCGCAAGGGTTATGCTTGTAGTCGGCACAAAGCCTGAAAATTTCAATTCTGTTTGGGTTAAAAACGAATGGTCAAGATACTTAAAGCTTATGAAAAATGACCGTTCCAAAACTCTTATTCCGTGTTTTCGTGATATGGACGCCTATGATTTGCCTGACGAATTTTCGCATTTGCAAGCACAGGATATGGGCAAAATCGGTTTTATAAATGATGTTGTAAGAGGTATCAAAAAGCTTATTACACCGACAAAAGCACAATCGGAAAGCACCGTGGTTGTTGAATCAAGCAACACCGATACGGCACCGCTATTAAAACGAGCTTTTCTATTCCTCGAAGACGGAAAATGGCAAGATGCTGATGAGTATTGCGAAAGAGTGCTTGATATTGACCCCGAAAATGCACAGGCGTATCTCGGCAAGCTGATGGCTGAATTGAAGGTAAGAGAACAAGAACAGCTTGCTGACTGCGAAGAACCGTTTGATAATAGTGATAATTTCGGTAAAATCATCCGTTTCGGAAATGGAAAGCTTGAAGCTGAAATGCGTGGATATATTACGCATATAAACGAGCGAAACGAAAATGCTCATCTTATGGCTATTTATAACGAAGCTGTAACCGCTATGGATGAAGCAGACACAGAAGCAACTTATAAATCCGCAGCTGAATTGTTTGATGCAATCGTCGACTTTAAGGATTCGGAAATCCTTGCTCAACAATGTCTTGACAAAGCCGAAATCTGCCGAAAGGATAGCATTTATGAGTCGGCTGTTGCAAGAAAAAACGCAAATATTATTAAATCATTAGAAGAAGCAATTGTCTTTTTCAAATCTATTCCGGGTTGGAAAGATGCCGATGAGCAGGTTATTGCTTGTCAAAAGAAGCTTGAAGAAATGAAAGTCAAGGAAGAAGAAAGATTACGAAAGGCAGAGGAGCGTTATATTGCTGCTGAAAAGCGTAGAAAGAAGCGTAAAAAACAATATGCTATCGGCTCCGCAATTATCGGTGCTTGCCTTATTTTTGCCATTGTGCTTTTTACCGTCATTATCCCCAATAACAGGTACAATAAAGCG
>CAKTNU010000295.1 GCA_934589325.1 uncultured Oscillospiraceae bacterium
GTGGTGGAGGGCATGACTGCCGTCTCTCAGTGTAGTATCAATTACTTTTACGCTTTTGCTCATCATTTGCTTTCACCCTCCAAAACTTTCTGCGCGTAGAGCTCGGCCATACGCACGCCTGACGCGGTCTCCATATCAAGGTTGCCCGCATAGCTGGGCAGGAAGTCACCGGAGCCGGTAACGGTTATTATTGTTGTTATTATGCCGTCCTCATAGACAGGAGGCATAGTCAGCGTATAGCCCGGGATATACTCCTGAACGCGCTTGACCATCTTCTCAACGCTCGCTCTGACTGCTTCAAGATCAAATTCCTTCTCGGGGATGCACATGATGGTATTTCTCATATGACACTCCGGCTTGCAGGGATTGATGACGGAGAAAACTCTTGCAGCCTTCGCGCCGCCGAGTTTGCAGAGTGCACCCTGAGTGGTATATGTAAATTCGTCTATATTCTTTCTCGTTGCGGGACCGTCGCTCTTGCTCGCAGTCTGCGCGATGACTTCACAGTAGGCCACGGGAACAACACGGGTTATCGCATAGAGCGCTGCAGTGGAAGCCTGGCCGACACAGGTTATCATGTTGACGTTATTGCTCTTCAGCCCTTCCTCGGGATTAACGACCGGAGAAACGCAGACACCGACAGCGGCGGGAGTAAGGTCAACGGCATACTTGCCGAGCTTGGCGAGTATGGGCGCATGAACCTCCTTATGCAGGGACGCCATAGTTGCGTCGAAAACTATATCGGCACAGTCAGGATGTTCCTCAATATACTTGATGCCTTCGATGGACGTGTTGAAGCCAAGCTCTCTTGCGTGCATTATACCGTTCGACTCTTTGCGCCCGATCATGACGGACATCTCAAGATATTTGCTGCGCATGACCTTATGCATAAGGTCGCAGCCGATTTTGCCGGGGCCTATAATGGCAACCTTCAGCTTCTTTTCCATAAAACCAATCCTTTCAAAATGACCACAAACAAATAAAATATATATCCAAAGCCTATCGGCATTTTGGCGGTGTTTATATTTTGCGAACGTATGATATTATCGCATCATGTTCTCATTAATTGCTATTTTTAAAAGCATCTTGACCGATGCTTTTAATAGTACGCCTTTTACAGCGGATAACCCAGACTTTTTGAGATATCATGCGCCGTATCAATGACGCTCTTTTTTATCCTATCAATGCCGACAGACTCCAGCTTGGCGCGGAGCACCGAAAGGCTGACCGCAGCGATACATTCCTTCTGGGCATTGAATATAGGTGCCGAAACACAGAACAGCCCGGCTTCACGTTCTTCCCTGTCGTAGCCGCAGCCCTCTATCCGGACCTGCTTCAGTTCATCAAGCAGGTCCTCGGACGAAGTAAGGGTATTTGGCGTAAATTTCTTATATTCCACATTGCTCAGCACACCGTACAGCTTGTTCGGCGGCAGATACGCAAGCAGTGCCTTACCGAGCGCCGAGCAATATGCAGGCATCACAGCGCCGATCCGAGTGCTCATCTGCAGGGTCTTCGGACTCTCCGCCTTGCCTATGTACACAATGTTGCAGCCGGACAATACCGCCATATGGCAGGTCTCGTCATACTCGTTCGAGAGCTTGTAGAGATACGGCTGCGCTATAGAAATAATATCCATGCTTTTTTCTACCGCATACCCGTATTGCAGCAGCCGCACACCGAGCAGGTACTTCCCTGTCTCCTCATCCTGGCGCAGCAGCCGCAGTGTTTCAAGCGACGAGATAAGGCTGAAGGCTGTGCTCTTATTGAGGCCAAGCTCTCGGCTTATAACGGAAAGTCTCTCCCCTGACGGTTTTTCGGCAAGGTAATCCAAAATGGCGACCGCCCTTCCGACAGACTGTATAACACGTTTATCACCAGTATCAGAACTCATTCGGCCGCCTCCTTTTCGGAACTTAGTGCTACATTATCGCACGTCGTTCTTTCTTTTTGTGAACACATTATAGACACACTCCCCTATTTTTGCAATATGGTATTTTCGACAATTATTTGTGTCCTCTTTTGTCGTAATTGTCAAGACGCCACATTTATGCTCAAGC
>CAKTNU010000296.1 GCA_934589325.1 uncultured Oscillospiraceae bacterium
CGACATACGCACCGCGGCGGCGAGAGATTCCGCCACAACGGTCCTGCCCAGCAGGTTCAGGAATATCTGTTCATATTTATCGTCAAATTCCGCAAGCTCGCTTGCGATGCCGACGAAGCCCGGATCGTTTACCGGCGCGTCGCGCATCGCGCTGCCGCGGATGGTGTCGACGGGCAGGAACGTCGCCCGTCCGGCGTCCATGCGCTTTAAAAGCTCTATCGCACTGCGGCCGTCGTTCTGCGTGTCGACGACTATATTCTGCGCCGCAGCGCCCAGCGCCGTCTCTATTGCGAGGGCACATTCGTCGTCCGTACGGACGAGGTTTGCAACGGGGCCGTGAATGCCGCGCAGGTTGCCGCGCTGAGTCTCGCGCATTATCGTCTTGACCGCGCGCGAGTAGCCGTCATAGTCCTTCTCCATCTCGGAGAGCATATTTATGCGCGAATCCATGCTTCGCGCGTCGATATTGAGCTTCGTAGAGCGCTCGGAAAGCTGGTTCACTATCTGCTCGCGGCTTTGCAACTTCATGCGGCAGCCGTCGAGCACGTTGTTATTCTGCGCGGTTTTCTGCTCAAGCTCGCGGAGCGCGGCGTTTATTTCGTCAATGCGCTTCTGCCCCTCGTCCATACGGCCGCGTATCTCGCTTACGCGGTTCTCCTGATCCGCGATGTCGTCGAGCATACGCTGCATACTCTCCTTGCTGCTCTGGACGTTGGCGCGAAGCACCGCGGCGTTCGCCTCACATTCGGATGCCGTCGCCTCGGCGGCGGACAGGCGCTCGCGCGCATGCTCCGTCTCGACGTCCTTCTGGTGCATACGCTCGGTTATGCTCTCGGACGAGGAATACAGCGCCTGAAGCTCCGCCCTCGCCTGCTCCAGCTCGGTTCTGGACTGCTCGTACTCGGTCTTGATATTGTCCGCCTGAGAGCGAAGCTTGTCCAGCGTCTCCATCCAGACGGATATCTCCTGCACGCGCAGTTCGTCGCGCAGTTTCAGATATTTTTTTGCGGTCTCGGCCTGCTTTTTCAGCGGCCCTACCTGAATCTCAAGCTCTTCTATCTTGTCGTTCACGCGGAGGAGATTTTCCTCCGTTTTTTCGAGCTTGCGCTCCGCCTCCTCCTTGCGGTAGCGGAAGCGGGATATGCCCGCCGCCTCCTCGAAGATCTCGCGCCGGTCGGTGCTCTTGGTGGAGACGATCTCCGCGATGCGCCCCTGACCGATTATCGAATAGCCGTCGCGGCCAAGGCCGGTATCCATGAGAAGGCTGTTTATATCCTTGAGCCTGACCGACTCGCGGTTGATGTAATACTCGCTGTCGCCGCTGCGGTAATAGCGGCGGGTCAGCATTATCTCGCTGCTGTCATAGTCGAAGATGTGGGCGGAGTTGTCGATTATCAGCGACACCTGCGCAAAGCCCAGCGGACTGCGCTTCTCCGTGCCGCCGAAGATGACGTCCTCCATCTTCGCGCCGCGCAGAGCCTTTGTCCGCTGCTCGCCCATGACCCAGAGTATGGCGTCGGATATGTTCGACTTGCCGGAGCCGTTCGGCCCGACAATGGCGGTTATATCTTTTTCAAACGTAAGCCGCGTTTTATCGGCGAAGGATTTGAATCCCTGTATCTCCAGTGCTTTTAAGTACAAATGAATAACCTCTGATTTTAAAACTTAACAAGTAATTATATTATATATCTCAGGCTTTTTCAATGGAATCTATGGAAATTTCATCTTTTTCCTCGTCAATTCCGCGTATTTTCAGCTCCTTGAGGCCGAATTCAGCCGTCAGGCGGGAGATATTTTCCCGATGCTGGCCAACGGCCTGTGAAACGCGGCTCTTATTCACGCCGAGCGTGACCCGGCTCCCCGCAGGAATGCCGTTCAGGGCGCCGCGCATTTTGTAGAGCATAAGGCGGCTTTTCACCAGCTCGCCCAGCGCCGGATGATACGCGCCGCCCGCCGCCGCGCCGCCGGACAGCTCGTCCGTCGGGTTCAGGCCGAGGCGGATTATCGGTATCCCCGCCGCCTCAAAAAGCGGCACTATCGCCGCGCAGTATTCC
>CAKTNU010000297.1 GCA_934589325.1 uncultured Oscillospiraceae bacterium
GCACGATAGGCTATATATGCGAGTTTGACTGAGGACGGGTGATATTCAGTGAGCAGGGTGCTTTTGATAAACGGCAGCCCGGACGAGTTCGGCTGCACATATACGGCGCTGAATGAGGTCGCCGGGGCGCTTAAGAGAAACGGCATAGAGACTGAGATATATTATCTCGGCAAGCCCGCAATACACGGCTGCGCCGGCTGCCGCGCATGTTTAAAGCTGGGCAAGTGCGTGTACGACGACGCGGTCAACGCTGTCGCCGCCCGGCTTGACGGGTTTGACGGTATTGTCGTCGGCTCTCCCGTGCATTACAGCGGACCGAGCGCACAGCTGTGCGCGTTTCTGGACAGGCTGTTTTACTCGGCCGGGGACAAGCTGAAGTATAAGCCCGCGGCGGCGGTGGTCTCGTGCCGGCGCGGTGGTTCCACGGCGGCGCTTGACCGGCTGACAAAGTACTTCACGATAAACAATATGCCGCTCGTCAGCTCCCAGTACTGGCCGCAGGTCCACGGGATGAATCCGGACGAGGTGCGGCAGGACGCGGAAGGGATGCAGACGATGCGTGTGCTTGGCGAGAATATGGCATGGCTGCTGCGCTGTATCGAGGCGGGCAGAGCCGCCGGAGTTCCCGGCCCGGCCAAAGAGCCGCGTGTGATGACAAATTATATACGCTGATATCAATACGCCGACGGGAACTCCCGCCGGCGTATTTCAGTACAGCTCCGGGTTTGGGCTGGAGCAGAAGTATGTATAACCCAGCTCGCTGTCATAATACGCAGCGTAGACTCCGCCGCCCTGCTTGAAGTTGGCCTGAAACACTACCCACGGCTCAAGCAGGCGCTCTCCGTTCAGCAGCCGGAACGCCGCGTCTACGCAGTCGGCGCTCGGCGTGAGCACATAGGCAAAATCAAAGGTGTCGACCGCCTGATACTGCCCCGGCTCGTAGATGACGTCATGTATGCTGTCAGGGAACTCCGGCGACGCGACGCGGTTCAAAACGACCTCGCCCACGCACATGCGCCATTCATCGCTCAGCCGCGGACTTCCGGCCTCGGCGTGGATTATTTTGGCCAGCAGAAACAGCTCGTCGAAGTCTATCTTCGTCTCACCGGTCTTTTCAACATCGATCTGCTCGCTGCGGCACCTTGCGGCGGCGCGGCCGGCTTCGATATCTCCGACGGCGGCGGCCCGGAGCATTATCGAGAGATAGTCGGCCTGCGGGTCGTAGTCCGCCCGGCCGGGCGGACCGAGCGTGAGCATAAGCGCCAGAGCAAGCAATGCGGATGCGATCTTCTTCATTTCGTCTCCTCCTGTACTGTGTGCGTACAGTATAGCGGGAGACATCCGGGAAACTTGTCGCAACAGGGTTTCCGGGAAATAAAAATTTCCGGGCGGACCGGTTGAGCACATTGTGCATCAGCCGATCCGCCCGGATCATTCCGGAGATCAGAAGGCCGGGAGCAGTATGGTCGCAACGCCGCCGTTTATGGCGGCTTCTATCGAGTACATCGGGCGGTAATAGTGCTTTGAATCCGCGGCATAGACGAGGCCGAACGTGCGGCACTGCACATCCTCAATGTCACCGGATATCATGACACCGCCGGTGCAGATGAACTCGCCGCGACGTATCCGGTCGGCCACGGCGGATGCATCGAGCGCATACTCGCTGCCGAGGGGGAGGATGGTGTACAGCTCATAGTCAAGATAGTCGAGCCGCCCATCACGGACGCAGAAATTGACGCTGCCGTTATAGACAGTGTCGCCGCTTTTGAGAAAGTCTGCAGTCAGCCGGTATTCATCCTCGGCGACAAGCTCGCATGTCATGCCATCCGGCAGCACTCTGCCGAGGGATGCCAGCACCGACGAGATGAACTCATACGGCTCGCCGCTGCCGTCGGGTCCGCCGCTGTAAAGTGTGAGATTAAAGGTGCCGTCATTATAGCACCATAGGAGCGCCTGACCGTCGGACGATTGGTAGAGCAGTACGGAGTCGTACTCACTGCGGTATCTCGTGTCACGCGTGAAGCCGAGCGCGGAGAATATTCCGTCGG
>CAKTNU010000298.1 GCA_934589325.1 uncultured Oscillospiraceae bacterium
GATGTACATTCTTCAGAGGAGTATCAATGATCTCCTGGCTGCTTCCTGTAACAGTTGCAGGTCTTCTGTTTAAGTTTATGTTTGCAAGCAGCGGCGGTATTGTAAACCAGATGCTGATGTCACTTCATCTGATCGATCAGCCGTTAGACTGGCTGCTGAAGCCGGGAACAGCGATGGTTGCGATCATTATCGCAAATATCTGGATTGGTATTCCATTTAATATGATGCTTCTGATTACAGGACTTACAACAATTCCGGAAGAGATTTATGAAAGTGCAAATCTGGATGGAGCAAGTAAGCTTCAGACACTTTTCAGTATCACAATTCCAATGATCAAACCGGCAATTATGTCTGTTCTTACACTTGGATTTGTATATACATTTAAAGTATTCGACCTTGTATGGGTTATGACAAAAGGTGGACCTGTCAATTCAACCGAACTGGTATCTACATATGCATACCGCTTATCCTTTGAGGAATTCCAGTTCAGTAAAGGTGCGGCAGCAGCAAATGTGCTGTTCCTTATCCTTCTTGTAGTTGGATGCTTCTACATTAAACTGATCAATGATGAAGAGGAGGCAATGTAATGAAAAAGCAAAAAAGAGCGAATAGAATTTCATTTATACTTGGATTTTGTATCTTCATCGTACTGATCTTTCCTCTTTACTGGATGATTGTTACAGCTTTAAAAACGCAGACAGATATTTTTGCAATTCCTACTCCACTCTGGCCAAAACATTTGTATCTGGATGCTTTTAAAGAACAGCTGAGTCTGTCGGGAGATACACTGAGAGGATTTAAGAACAGTGCGATTATTGCAATCGGATCGACAATTATCTCAACAATCCTTGCAATCCCGGCAGCATATGGGCTGGCAAGATTCCGTTTTAAGGCAAAAAAAGGGCTGATCCTGTTTTTCCTGATTACGCAGATGTTGCCATCCACACTGGTACTTACACCTTTATATATCATGTTCTCAAAGCTCGGATTATTAAATACTTATATTGCACCAATCCTTGCAGATGCAACACTTGGAATTCCATTTAGTATCATTATTCTGAGAACCTACTTTATCTCGATACCAAAAGAATTGGATGAGGCTGCTAATATCGACGGATGCGGACATGTGAAGTCCTTCTTTATGATTATGCTTCCAATTGCTAAACCAGGAGTTGTTGTAGCGGCAGTATTCTCCTTCGTTTACGCATGGGGCGATCTGATTTATGGTATTACATTTATCACAGATCCGACAATGAGACCGATCACATCAAGTATTTACAATTATGTACAGCAGTATCAGACATTGTGGAACTCAACAATGGCATTCGGAATTATTGCGATTTCTCCGGTTATTCTGATCTTTATCTTCATGCAGAAGTACATTGTAAGTGGTCTTACAAACGGAGCTGTAAAAGCGTAACAAGATTGCTGTTCACAGTTGATGTGAGCAGCAATTTAATAATAATAGAATTTATGAGGAGCAATCAATATGAGAGCAAAATCTTTAAAATTGAAAGATATAAAGATCAACGATACCTTTTGGTCAAGCCATGTTGATCTGGTAAGAAATGCAATTATTCCATATCAGTGGGAAGCAATGAACGATAGAATTCCGGATGCGGAATCCAGTCATTGCCTGGAAAATTTTGAGGTTGCAGCAGGAAGAAAGGAAGGCAAGTTCTATGGAGCTGTCTTTCAGGATACAGATGTAGCAAAATGGCTGGAAGCAGTTGGATTTTCACTGGAGTGTTATCCGGATGAAGAGCTGGAGCGTACAGCAGATGAAGTGATTGACCTGATTGCAGAAGCGCAGCAGGATGATGGCTACATTAACACCTATTTTACAATCGTAGCACCGGAAAAAAGATGGAGTGATCTTTGTGAAGGACATGAGCTTTATACAGCAGGTCATTTGATGGAAGCAGCGGTTGCTTATTATAATGGAACAGGAAAGAGAAAATTCCTGGATTGTATGTGTCGCTTTGCAGATCTGATCTGTGACACATTCGGATTTGAAGAAGGAAAGATTCATGGCTATCC
>CAKTNU010000299.1 GCA_934589325.1 uncultured Oscillospiraceae bacterium
GTCCTGTATCTCCATGGACACCTCGTTTTACTTCTATAACAGTGTTATATCACACTGTTATATTTTACTCGCAGATGTGGATTTGTCAAGAGGGGAGAGAAAAATTTTCCTGCACACGAAAAAAGCTCCCTATGCGTACACAGAGAGCTTTTTGACCTTTATATTTTGAGCTGTATTCAGCGGCTGCCGATATATCTCAAACAGAGCCATTCAGCGGGTCATCTCCGGATTCCCGCAGCAGCAATGCTGCGCACTCTGCATGGGCGGTTCTGGGAAACATGTCAACTGCGGTGATTTTCTTCAGAGTGTAGCCTAGCTCCGAAAAACGGAGGATGTCTCTTGCAAGTGTTGCGGGGCCGCAGGATACGTAGACTATTCGTTCGGGCTGCATCGACGCGACGGCAGCGACGGCTTCGGCACTCATGCCCTTTCGCGGCGGATCAACGACCACGGCATCCGGGCGGAGACCGCGCCTTGCAAGCTCCGCTGCTGCATCGCCCGCATCGCCGCAGATAAATTCTGCGTTAGTGACACCGTTTGCCTGAGCGTTGTGCCGTGCATTCTCGACCGCTTCCGGAACGATCTCCGCACCGATCACCCGTTCAGCATGACGGGCAAGACAGAGGCTTATAGTTCCTGCACCGCAGTAGAGATCGAAGACTAGCTTTGCCGGCTGCTCAAAGCAATATTCGCAGGCACGCCGGTACAGACGCTCGGCCTGCGGAGGATTTATCTGGAAAAATGCCTGCGGTGCTATGTCAAAGCTCAGGCCGCAGAGTGTATCGTGCATATCGGCCTTGCCCCAAAGCGTATAGAAATCGCCGGACAGCACGGTGTTTCCGCGGGTCTTATTGATGTTCAGCACGATCCCGGTAAGTTCCGGGCATTTATCGCGCAGAGCGCTGACGAGCGCCTGCGTGTCTGCGCCGAAGCCCTTGGCCGATATGATACAGACCACCGCGTCGGTGCCGATGACTGCGCGGCGGCAGAATACATGCCGCACCGAGCCGCGCCCGGTCTCCTCATCATAGGCTTTTATCCCGCGGGCGTTCAAAAAATCGACGACGCATTGTGCGGCGCGGTTGCTTAACTCGTTCTGTGCCCGGCAGCCGTCAATGGCGACGAGCCGGTGACTGCGCGGCTGATAAAAGCCGAAGCGTGCTGTGCCGCCGCAGTCGGCGACTGCAAAAATACCCTTATTGCGGTAGCCGTCCGTTTGGGCGCTGCCGAGTATCTCCGTGCACTCAATATCCTGCCTGCCGATGTGACGCAGTGCGTCATTCACGCGGCCGAGCTTGAAGCGAAGCTCCTCATCATAGCTCATGTGGCGGCAGCTGCAGCCGCCGCAGCGGGAGTAATACGGGCAGTCCGGCTCGATACGACCGGCGGACGGAGCGGACAGCAGCCGTTCAGCGCGGGCATAGACAGCAGCGGACGTTACCTTGACGAGCTTTATTTCCCATTCCTCGCCGCATAGCGTACCGGGGACGAACACAGCCCGTCCGCTGATACGGCACACGCCTGCGCCGTCGGATGAATAAGCGTCGATAACGGCGCGGCATATCTGATTTTTCAATAAATTTTCCATACGATCATTTTATCATGTTTTGCGTGATATGGCAATTACGGTATAAAATTTTTTGTATAAACGGGTCTCGGATTCAGATAATAGTCTTGAATTTTATAAATTTATATGGAGGATACGCATGAAAAGAATCATTGTTCTGCTGCTTGCCGCGCTGCTTCTTCTGTCACTGACGGCCTGCGGCGATAATAAAACGAACGGCAACATGGCAGATCCCACCGCGAGCCCCAGTATGAGCCCCATCATATCGCCAGATGTCGATAACGGCACAGTCACGGATACCGACGGCATTATAGGCGGCACGGAGGAGCCTAATTCCAGCGCGAATATGGGCGGCGGCACCGCAAATGTCGGCGCGACTCCGTCTGTAAGCGCAAATCCGTGATTTTATCTTGATTTCCGGCAAAAACAGCGGTATCATGTACCCGGCG
>CAKTNU010000300.1 GCA_934589325.1 uncultured Oscillospiraceae bacterium
TTGTGGGATATTCCAGCGTATCGTTTCCCATATGTCTCTCCATCTCTCTAAAAATGCTTTTCTGAGTAATTTTACTCTATTTGCCCACGGCTGTCAATCAAAAAAGCTCGAAATTGCGCGCGTTTTCCCCCGCCGGCGGCAAAAAATCAGGGCACGGGATATCCCGTGCCCTGAAACCTTATCGCAAAGCTTTATTTTGCGCAGGCCCGCTCGAACTCCTCCTGTATCTCCTTTTCGGGTTCGGCAGTGAGCAGACTCACGACAACGATGAACACGCAGGATATTACGAACGCAGGCAGCAGCTCGTATATTCCGAACACGCCGCCGAGAGGCGCGATGCAGTATTTCCACACGAACACCATCGCCGCTCCGGAGAACATGCCCGCGATAGCGCCCCATTTGTTGCAGCGCTTCCAGAACAGTGAGAACAGCATTATCGGGCCGAAGGTCGCGCCGAAGCCCGCCCACGCGAAGGATACTACGCGGAATATAGAGCTGTTGGGGTCGCTGGCGAAGATGACGCCGAGCACCGCGACGCCGATAACGGTGATGCGCGCGATGAGCATGGTCTTTTTGTCGCTCATCTTCACGCCGAAAACGTCGGTGAGTATGTTGTGGGTGACGCCGGAAGCGGCGGCGAGAAGCTGCGCGTCGGCGGTGGACATCGTGGCGGCAAGGATGCCGGCGATTATGACGCCAGCGACGAAGGCGGCAAGCGCGCCGTGCGTCGATATCAGCGCCGCGGAGTTGACGATCAGATTCTCCGCTTCAGCCTCGGAGCCGGGCATTGCTATCGCCCCGGCCTTGACCATGCCGAAGCCGACGATGCCGATTATGACCGCGATGCCGAGAGAGATGACGACCCAGACGGAGGCGATGCGGCGGCTGAAGTTCAGCTTGCTCTCGCTGCCGATGGCCATGAAGTGCAGCAGGATATGCGGCATACCGAAGTAGCCGAGTCCCCAAGCCAGCGTGGAGGCGATCATCAGGGGGCTGTAGCTGCCGGGTGTGCTGGTGAGAATATTCGTGGACGCAGAGAAGCTGAGGTAGCCGGGTATCTCCTTGGCGTTGGCGATGACGGCGTCCCAGCCGCCGGCGGTATTGATGCCGAATATGAGCACGATGACGAGCGCTATCGTCATAACGATGCCCTGAATAAGGCTCGTGACGGAAGCAGCCATGAAGCCGCCGGTCGCGCAGTAGATGACGATGACGGCCGCGCTGATTATCATGGCGGTCATGTAGTCGAAGCCGAAGAGGCTGTTGAAGAGCTTGCCGCAGGCGGCGAAGCCGGAAGCCGTGTAGGGCACGAAGAAGATTATGACCGTCATCGCGCCGAGAGTTTCGATTATCTTGGTGTTGTCGCGGAAGCGGCGGGCGAGGAAATCAGGCACGGTTATGGCGTTGATCCCGGCGGAGTAGCGGCGCAGGCGCTTTGCGACGATGAGCCAGTTGAGATAGGTGCCCAGCGCAAGGCCGATGGCCGTCCAGCCCGCCTCAGCGACGCCGCAGAAAAACGCCAGTCCCGGCACGCCCATCAGCAGATACGCGCTCATGTCCGACGCCTCGGTGCTCATCGCTGTTACGATGGGGCCGAGCTTGCGGCCGCCGAGATAGAAGTCCTCGGAGGTGCTGTTGTTTGCATATTTGAAGCCTATCGCCAGCATACCCAGCAGATAGACGACCACTGCTGCCAGAATCCAAATCATTGCCGAAGTCATAATACATATCCTCGCTTTTCATAACATAGTCGGGATTATATATTATTTTTTTCGGAAAACAATATTATTTTCGCAGGTTTTCTCTTGATTTTTGCGGTTTTCGGGCTATAATATAAACGTCTCTAATTTTATTCATATTAAGATGAATTTATTTCATATAAGGAGTTTCCCATGAATCTGGCCAAGTATCAGGCGCTGCTGAGCGTCGTGGAGTCCGGAAGCCTGACCGCTGCGGCGGCACAGCTGGGGCTGACGCAGTCGGCGGTGAGCCACAGCATCAA
>CAKTNU010000301.1 GCA_934589325.1 uncultured Oscillospiraceae bacterium
AGTATGCACACTCCCTGTACCCCACCATCGAGATAAACGGCGAGACCTATGATATTGAGCTCGTTTATGCGGACAACGGCTCCACTGCCGAGAAAGCGCCCTCCGCAGCTCAGCTTCTTATAAGCAACGGCGTTTCCGCCGTCATCGGCACCTACGGCTCCGGCTGTGCTATTGCCGCAGGCGACCTGTTCGCCGAGGCCAAGATCCCCGCAGTCGGCACCTCCTGCACCAACCCGCAGGTAACTCTCGGCAACGACTACTACTTCCGTATAGCATACATTGACCCGTTCCAGGGCGCAGTCATGGCGAACTACGCACTCAAGAACGGCTGCAAGAACTGCGTCGTTATAGTTGAGGCTGGTGACGACTACTCCGCCGGCTTCGGCAACTACTTCTCCGAGGCAATGATAGAGGGCGGCGCTAAGTGCAGCACCATCACCTTCCAGAGCGGCGAGACCGACTTCTCCACCATTATGGCCAATATAAAGGCCGAAGGCTATGACGGTATATTTGCTCCCACTTCCATCGAGACCGCACCCCTGATAATCAATCAGGCCCGTGAGAGCGGCGTTGACTGCCAGATCATGGCCGGCGACACTTGGGACGATATCTCCATTGCAGAGCGTGCCGGTGAGAATGCAAACGGCGTGTTCTTCTCCGCGTTCTTCGATGCAAGCGACACCAGCAACGAGGCGGGCGTTGAGTTCGTCAAGGGCTTCCGCGAGTATGTTGCGGCAGACTCCGCAAGAATAGAGAACAACGGCGGCACCTCGGAGGCTATATCTTCCGTTACTCCCTGCGGCTATGACGCATACATGGCTGTGTACAACGCACTGCTCAAGGCGCAGAGTCTTGACGGCGAGGCCATCCGCGATGCGCTGGCGGGTCTCGAGGTCGAGGGTCTTGTCACCGGCGACCTGAAGTTCGACGAGAACGGCGATGCCATCAAGAACTACGTCGCGATCAAGACCTTCAAGGACGGCGAGATAGTGTTCTCCGATGCATACGTCGGATAAGTCCAAAGCGAAAAACGAGATAAGTTGAATTGTTTCAGCGTTTTCCCCGGCAATAAGGCCGGGGAAATGCTGTTATTTACGAGGGAGAAAGCCCCCGGCGAAAATCCTCCTTGCATGAGGATTTTTAAATTTAACTGCGGGAGGATCTTATGCATACTGCTACTTATTATATAGATCTGCTGCTGTCCGGCATTACGGTCGGCAGCCTGTATGCGCTTATTGCCATCGGCTATACCATGGTCTACGGTATATTGCGTCTTATAAACTTTGCCCACGGCGACATTTTTATGATGTCCGGCTTCTTCATGGTCTACATCAGCGCGACGATGCCCATGTCGGTATCGATACCGGTCGTGCTGCTTATGACGGTGCTGCTCGGCGTGCTTATTGAGCGCGTGGCGTATAAACCGCTGCGCAGTGCTCCGCGTATGTCCGTCATGATCTCGGCCATCGGCGTCAGCTATCTGCTACAGAATCTCGCGACCTATATAACCGGCGGCCTTGCAAGGCCGTACCCGGAGATAGCGTTTCTGAAAAAGAGCTTTGCGGTAGGCTCGCTGAACGTCAAGATAATAACTCTGCTCACTCCGGTGCTTACGATACTTCTCGTTGTAGCACTTGTCATATTCATCAAGCACACCAAGACCGGCATGGCCATGCGCGCTGTCTCCAAGGACTTTGACACGGCGCGGCTCATGGGCATAAAGGTCAACAGCGTCATAACCGTGACCTTTATTATCGGCTCGTTTCTCGCGGGTGTCGGCTCGATACTGTACTTCACAAACTACGGTCAGGTCAGCCCCACGATCGGCGCGATGCCCGGACTTAAGGCTTTCGTTGCGGCCGTTTTCGGCGGTATAGGCTCTATCCCCGGCGCGGTGCTCGGAGCATACATAATCGGCATATGCGAGTCGCTCATCAAGTCCAATGACTCTATCGCGATATTCAGCAACGCCTTTACATTTGCGCTGCTCATCGTGGTGC
>CAKTNU010000302.1 GCA_934589325.1 uncultured Oscillospiraceae bacterium
GCGGTGTTCTGCCCGCTGATACATGAGCGCCCTGAGATATTCATGCAGGAGGGCTGGCACTACGAGTTCGACGGCGAGACCGGCGAGCCGTACTATAACGGCGTCGTGTTCAGCGAGATGAAGGGCGCGTTTTCCGATGTGGATACGCTCATCGGCAACGAGATGCACCGCCTGCTCTATCCCGACACGAGCTACGGCTATGTCAGCGGCGGCGATCCCAAGTACATAACCGGCCTGAGCTACGAGAAGTTCACCGCCGCGCACAAGCGCTTCTATCACCCCTCGAACGCGCGCATATTCCTCGACGGGCATATGAACATCGACGCGGTGCTGGAGTATATCGACGGGGAGTACCTGTCGAAGTACGAGTACCGCGCGCCGGACTTCGACTTCGCCATGCAGACGCCCGTGACCGCGGAAAAGACCATCAGCTACGAGGTGCGCGAGGGCGAGGAGGCGCTGGCGCATATGGCGGCGGCGAAGATACTCTGCACCCACAAGGATGTCGAGAAGCTGTACGCGGCGGAGATACTCGCCGATTACCTGACCGGCTCCAACGAAGCGCCGCTCAAGCGCGCGTTTCTGGAAAGCGGCCTCGCGCAGGACGTGAGCATAGATGTGAACGACGGAGTGTATCAGCCGAACATCGCCGTCGTCGTGCGCAACACTGCGCCGGAGAATTTCGCCGCGATAAAGGCGTTCATCCCCGAAACGGTGCGTGGGCTGCTGGCGGAAGGACTAAACCGAGAAGCCCTGTCCGCGTCGCTTGAGCGCTCCGCGTTCACGAACCGCGAGATAACCGAGCCTTCCGGGCTGAATCTTGCCATCCGCGCGCTGGACGGCTGGCTCTACGGAGACGATCCGCTCACGCATATAGACAACGCTTGGATATTCGACTCCCTGCGCGGGAAGCTGGACACCGGTTATTTCACCGATCTGCTCGCCGAAATGCTCGGAAGCGCGGAAGACAAGTGCTATGTGTACGCCCTGCCGTCCGCGGAGAAGGGGCAGGAGGATGCGCGCGAGGAGGCGGAGCGTCTGGCCGCGGTCACCGCGGACTGGGACGACGCGAAATATGCACAGGCCAGAGCGGAATTCGAGAAAATGCAGCAGTGGCAGCAGAGCATGGACAGCGAGGAAGACCTCGCCGCGCTGCCGCACCTGAATCTTGAGGACGTGCCCAAGGATGTCGTTCCGGCGAAAACCGAGCTTACCCGCGTTGACGGCGTGGAGGTACTGCGGCTGGATTCCGACACCAACGGCATAGTCTATCTGAATCTGTACTTCGACGTGTCGGATTTCGACGCGGACGAGCTGCGCCTGCTGAACGTACTGACCACCTTCTTTGGTGAACTGCGCACCGAGCACTACTCCGCCGATAGGCTCCAGACCAAGATCAAGGCAACCTTGGGCGGACTCGCGGCGCGCGTGGAGCTTATCTCGAAGCGCGGTAATCTGCGCGAGTGCAGGCCGTACCTGCTGGTCTCCGCCAGTATGCTGGAGGAGAACGTCCCCGCAGCGCTGGAGCTGCTGGAAGAGCTGCTCATAAACGGGCGCTACGACGAGACGGGCAGGATAAACGAGACGATTCTGCAATCGGATTATTTCATAAAGCAGTCGCTCATCGGCAACGGCCACGCCTACGCCGTCACAAAGTCGCTTTCTGCGTTCTCCGCGGAGGGCGCGATGAAGGAGCTGCTTGAGGGCGAGAGCTTCGTGCGCTGGTTCTCCGATTTTGCCGCGAACTTTGAGGCAAATTCCGGCGAATATGCCGCGCGCTTTGCCGCGCTTGCCGCGAAGGCATTTGCTTCAAACCGCCTGTTCGCCGGCTTCGGCGGAAAGATGGACGCGCAGACCCTCGGCGGACTTATCCGCGCGCTGCCCGCAAACGAGAAGGGCGCGGCGGCGGAATACCCCGCCTATGACGGCGAGGACTGCGCGATAGAGATCGCCTCCGATGTGGGCTACTC
>CAKTNU010000303.1 GCA_934589325.1 uncultured Oscillospiraceae bacterium
CTACACAGATTTACAAATGGCGCCAGCAGCTCGACAGCATGCACCATGCCGACCCTATGAAGAAGATGATGTCGCAAGGCATGAAACAGCTTATGGCCGGGGGCGGCGTTGCGCTCATTGGCCTTATCCTTGTGCCGCTTCTTTCTGGCTTGTTCGGTTAATGCCAACACATACAATCTCAATCCGCGCCCTGCTGTTTCGGCGGCAGGGCGCGGGAAAGGAGGGATTAGCCCTTGATATGGCAGCAAATTGAAGATTGGTTTCGAGAAATCTTGACGGGTGGAATACTCTCTAACCTTTCCGGCCTGTTCGATACGGTAAATACGGAAGTTGGCGAAATCGCGGCGGAACTTGGGACTACTCCCGCCGGGTGGAACGCAGGAATATTCAACATGATACGCAGCTTGTCGGAAAATGTAATCGTGCCGATTGCGGGCGTTATCATTACCTTTGTGATGTGCTATGAACTAATCCAGCTTGTGATCGAGAAGAACAATATGCACGATTTTGAAACATTCATTTTCTTTAAGTGGATTTTCAAAACCTTTGTGGCCGTGCTGCTGGTAACGAATACTTGGAATATCGTCATGGGCGTATTTGATGTAACGCAAAGCGTCGTCAATCAGAGCGCGGGCGTGATTATCGGCAATACCAATATCGACATAACAAGCATTATCGTGGACTTGGAAACGCGGCTTGCGGATATGGAAATCGGCGCGTTGTTCGGCCTGTGGTTTCAATCCCTGTTCGTGGGGCTAACAATGAAAGCCTTATCTATCTGCATTATGCTTGTGATCTACGGGCGCATGATCGAAATATACCTTGTAACTTCCGTCGCGCCTATCCCTATGGCGACCATGATAAATCACGAATGGGGCAGCGTCGGGCAGAACTACCTAAAATCCCTGCTGGCTCTTGGTTTTCAAGCGTTTCTCATTATGGTATGCGTCGGCATTTACGCGGTGCTGGTACAGACAATCGCCGTAACGGGCGACATATCCAGCGCGATTTGGACTTGCATGGGCTATACCGTCCTCTTGTGCTTCACGCTCTTTAAGACGGGCAGCTTGGCAAAGTCTATTTTCAACGCGCATTAAGGAGGTGAACGCTATTTGAAAATAGGCTTGATAGATGTGGATAGCCATAACTTCCCTAACCTTTGTTTGATGAAGCTGTCCGCATACCATAAGGCAAAAGGCGATTTTGTGGAATGGTGGAAGCCGCGAGGACGATATGACCTTGTATATAAAAGCCGCGTCTTTACGGACACCTATTCAAAGGACACGATAACCGTTGCCAACGCCGACAAAGTGATAACGGGCGGTACAGGCTATGGTATCGAGCAAAACTTGTCGTATGAAGTTGAGCATACCTACCCGGATTATTCCATATATCCGCAGTTTTTCGGAATTGCCTACGGCTTTTTAAGCCGAGGTTGTCCGCGAAATTGCGGGTTTTGTATTGTAAGTGGAAAAGAGGGACGCAAAAGCGTTAAGGTTGCCGACCTGTCCGAGTTTTGGAGTTGGCAAGCGGAAATTAAACTGATGGACGCTAATCTGCTTGCCTGTCCAGACCACGAAAAGCTGATTGAACAGCTTGCAAAAAGCAAGGCGTTAGTAGATTTTTCGCAGGGCTTGGATATTCGTTTGATTACCCCGGACAATGCCGCCTTGCTGAACATGGTACGGACAAAGGCGGTGCATTTCGCATGGGACAACCCCAACGAGGATTTGACCGGGCATTTCCAGCGGTTTTTAGATTTGACCGACATTAAGAGCAGCCGCCAGCGGCGCGTGTATGTGCTTACCAACTACGGCAGCAGCCACGAACAGAATTTGTACCGGGTGAATACCTTGCGGGCTATGGGATATGACCCTTATGTAATGATTTATGAGCGTCCAACCGCCCCGGCGATTACCCGCCACTTGCAAAGGTGGGTGA
>CAKTNU010000304.1 GCA_934589325.1 uncultured Oscillospiraceae bacterium
GCCGCAACCAACCAGGAATAACAGAGGCGCGATAAACTATGAGCAAAAAAGCAGTTCTTATAATCCTTGACGGCTACGGCATCGCTCCGGCCACTCCTGGCAACGCCATTACCACCGCCAAAAAGCCGAATCTGGATAAACTGTTCAGCGAGAATCCCTACACTCAGCTCCAGGCCAGCGGCCTTGCTGTCGGCCTGCCCAAGGGACAGATGGGCAACTCCGAGGTAGGACACACGAATATCGGTGCAGGCCGCGTCGTGTTCCAGATACTCCCCAAGATAAGTCAGGAAATCGAGAACGGCAAGTTCTTCCGGAATCCCGTCTATATCAAGGCCATGGACGATGCCAAGAACAGCGGCCATGCGCTGCACGTGATGGGGCTGCTGTCTACGGGCGGCGTCCACAGCCACCTGCATCATATTTTTGCCGCCCTCGATATGGCAAAGCAGCGCGGACTTGAGAAGGTCTACGTCCATTGCTTCCTCGACGGCCGCGACGTCCCGCCCAAGAGCGGTGCGGGCTTTGTCAAGGAGCTTCAGGAAAAGTGCGATGAGCTCGGCAATGCCAGGATAGCCACGCTTCAGGGCCGCTTCTGGGGCATGGACCGCGACAAGCGCTGGGATCGTGTGCAGAAGGGCTATAACGCCATCGTCTGCGGCGAGGGCGTCAGAGATGACGATGCTGTCCATGCGATCGAGCAGAGCTACGCCGAGGACAAGACCGACGAGTTTGTTGAGCCGGTCGTAGTCTGCCCGGAAGGTGTCATCAATCAGGGCGACAGCGTGATATTCATGAACTTCCGCCCCGACCGCGCCCGCGAGATCACCTGGGCACTGAATCTGCCCGACTTTGACGGCTTTGAGCGCAAAAAGACCGTCTATCCTCTCAGCTATGTCTGCACCGCGCAGTATGACGAGGCTCTGCCCCTGCCCATCGCATACCCGCCTGAGGTCATCGAGAACACTCTCGGCGACTATGTCAGCGCGCACGGGCTCAAGCAGTACCGTCTTGCCGAAACCGAGAAGTACGCCCATGTCACCTTCTTCTTCAACGGCGGTGTAGAAAAGCAGTGCGAGGGCGAGGATCGCTGCCTTGTCCCGTCTCCGAAGGAGTACCCGACCTACGATCTCATCCCGCAGATGAGCGCCGAAAAGGTCGCCGACAAGTGCGTCGAGGCCATCGCTTCCGAGAAGTATGACCTTATCGTCACGAATTTTGCCAACTGCGATATGGTCGGTCACACCGGCGTTATGGCCGCAGCCGTCACTGCGGTAGAGACCGTGGACGCCTGCATGGGCCGCATAGCCGCGGAGGTCGCAAAGCATGACGACGTCGTGCTCGTTGTCACTGCCGACCACGGCAACGCCGACTGCATGTTCGACGAGACCGGCAAGGTCAATACCGCCCACACCACGAACCCCGTCCCCTTCGCCGTGTGCGAAAAGGGCGTGGAGCTGAAGGACGGCGGCAAGCTCGCGGACATCGCGCCGACGATCATGCGCATCATGGGTCTGCCGCAGCCTGCGGAAATGACCGGCGAGTGCCTGATAAAATAATTTTACGATCGACCGCCGGACTGCTCCGGCAGTCCGGCGGTTGAGATATAGTTTCCAAATTTATTTCAGATAGAAGGGAGATCGCTATGATCTATACCACCGAAGTACAGCATATGTGTCCGGTCGCAAAGGGCGCATACCACGGCCCCGCACCCATCCCCGAGGAGGGCAAATGGGTCCAGGCGAAAGAAATTTCCGACATTTCCGGCTTCACCCACGGTATCGGCTGGTGCGCACCCCAGCAGGGCGCCTGCAAGCTGACCCTGAACATCAAGAACGGCATCATCGAGGAAGCTCTGGTCGAAACCATCGGCTGCTCCGGCATGACCCACTCCGCAGCAATGGCCTCCGAGATACTCATCGGCAAGAC
>CAKTNU010000305.1 GCA_934589325.1 uncultured Oscillospiraceae bacterium
TCCTGAAGGTCGCAGATGCAATGATGGCTCAGGGCATCGTGTAATAGATACTTTTCGCTCCATCCATACATAAATCACCCCAGGCAGGCTCCGAAAGGAGTCTGCCTGGGGTGATTTTACTGCACAGCGCCGCGGTCTGCCGGCGCTCACTCGCTCACTATCCTGTAATATACCTTCGCCGTGCGCATGTACACGAGCGCGTATATCAGCGCAAAGCCTGCGAAGCTGCCTACCGTGCACCACAGCGCGAGCTGCACGTTCATCAGGCCGAAGAGCTGGAGCATCAGCGTCACAAGGCTGAAGTCGAAGGCCACATGTACCGCCGCGACCGCCAGCGGCGCAAAGAACACTACCAGCACCTGCGTATTGATGCTGCGCCGCACCTCATCCTTGGGGAGTCCGACCTGCTGCATTATCCTGTATCGCTCACGGTCCTCATAGCCCTCGGATATCTGCTTGTAGTAGATTATCAGCACCATGGCCATCATGAAAATGATGCCGAGGAACACGCCGAGGAACAGGAACGCGCCGTTCATCGAATAAAACTCCACTGCGTTCACCGTCTTCTCGTTTACGTAGTACCGCTCCCACTCGATCTTGTCCCCGGAGATGTACGGCCCGACATTGTCCCAGTCGGACACTGCCACGCCGCATGCCTCTTTCTGCTCGTCCGTGCCGCTGACGTCGACACATATATTGCAGGTCATCAGCATGACACTGCTGACCTCGTCCGCCGTGTCCTCGATAAGCCGCCATATATCGTGCAGAGCGGCCATATCCGGGAATATAAGATACTTTACATTTGCTACCATGACGACATAGCTGCCTATGCTGAAGCTGCGGTCCTGCTCCACGGTCCGAAACTCGCGGCGCTCGACGCCGCCGCTGCCGTCGATTATCGAAATGTTCAGCGTGTCGAAGCGCGCATCGCCGCCGACATACATGACCTCGTCCTTCGCAAGCGTCAGATCATTCCCGGTCAGGGCATTGTAATCCGCCTCCGTCAGCATGACGACGTTCACGGTGGTCCCCGGCCAGCTGTCGCCCGTTACGTTGGAAAGCTCGTTGTTGTTTTCCGCCATATAGAGCGGCATGGTGTTGTAGCTCCACACCTTCGTCGGCTCCAGCCCCTGAGCCCGGACAGCCTCGGTAAAGCCGTCGGTCAGGCGCTCGGTGTCGAAATCGTTGTCGACGTTATACGAGAATACGCCCATCAGGTCTGCCGGGTAGCGCAGACGTATGGAGTCCTCTGTGCCGATATACAGCGAGAGCGTAGCCGAGATCATGACCAGCACCATCGTCGAAAGGATGCATATATTCGCAAGTCCCACGGCGTTGCGGTTCATGCGGTGCAGCATGCCGGACACGCCGATGAAGTTGCCGGTCTTATAATAGAAGCGTTTGTTCCTTCTCAGCGCCTTGAGCACCGCAATACTTACGGCCGAAAACAGACAGTAGGTACCGATGATAACGAGAAATACCGCACCGAAATACACCGCCAGTGCGCTCATAGCGTCCTTGGTGTTCACCGCTATATAGTATCCTCCGCCGAGGGACAGCACCCCCAGCACGGTCAGCACCCATTTCGTTTTCGGTTCGCGCTCGCCGACATTCTGCCCGTGCAGTAGCTCTACCGGGCGCTGCACATGCAGGCGGCGCAGATTATTTATAAGCGTCAGCGCAATGACGGCGGCAAAAAGTATCGCTGTCGCGGCTATGCCCTTGCCGGAGACGTAGAACTCGAACACCGTGTCAAAGCGCATCATGCGCTCGACCGCCATCATCACGAGCTTCTGCAGCAGCATGCCGAGCGGTATGCCGATGACGACGCCGCACAGCCATGTGTACAGCGACTCCCAGCACAGCACAAGGCCGATGCTGCCCTTGCCCATACCAAGGATGTTA
>CAKTNU010000306.1 GCA_934589325.1 uncultured Oscillospiraceae bacterium
GGATGAGACCGGCAAGCAGGGCATGGGCCGCAGCGAGTCCATCTGGAACGAGCTGAATGTCATCGGCGTTACCGACGGTATCTACAACGACACCGTTGCCGTTTCCAAGGCCAGCCCCTACTACACTCCCGAGCTCGTTGCAGCTCTGCAGGAGTGCTTCATCAACATCATCAACACCCCCGAGGGTCAGGAGATATTCTCCGTCTACAGCCACACCGGTTATGCGAAGGCTGTTGACTCCGACTACGACGGCGCCCGCGCCGCTCTGAAGGCTGTCTCCGACTGATCCGGCCAAATTTTATCGCAAGAACTAAACAGAGCGCCCTGCATATCAGGGCGCTCTTGTCCTATAAATATTTTTGGATATTTATAGGGTAATGTATCGTGTTCATCAGCTTATCGTCCCTGGACTTCCACCCCAAATTTTTGATAGAGAAAAGAGTCGCAGCATGATAGAATTCAAAAATGTGTATAAGACTTATCCAAACGGCTTCACGGCACTGAAAAACATCAACCTGCAGATCGAGCAGGGCGAATTTGTCGCAATAATCGGTCTGTCCGGCGCCGGCAAGTCCACGATACTGCGCTGCATCAACCGTATGCACGATATCAGCAAGGGTGAGCTTACCGTTGACGGAGTCGACGTCGACTCTCTGCGCGGCAAGGAGCTGCGCAGATACCGCCGCAAGGTCGGCATGATATTCCAGAGCTTTAACCTCGTCTCCCGCAGCACCGCCATCAAAAACGTCCTGACTGCCGATGTGCCGGATATGAACTTCTTCCGCGTACTTTTCGGCGTGTTCACCAAGGAGCAGAAGATGCGCGCGCTCAAGAGTCTTGACAAGGTTGGCATTTTGGATAAGGCCTATACCCGCTGCGACCAGCTCTCCGGCGGCCAGCAGCAGCGCGTCGCGCTTGCCCGCACACTCAACCAGAACCCGAAGATAATCCTTGCCGATGAGCCCGTCGCCTCGCTTGACCCGATCACCGCAAAGCAGGTCATGCAGGACTTCGTGCGCATAAACAAGGAGTACAAGATATCCATTCTGCTGAACATCCACCATGTTGACCTCGCGCTGAAATACTGCGACCGCGTTATCGGCATCCGTGCCGGCGAGATAGTCTTTGACGGCCCGGCCAGCACCATTACGCAGGAGCAGATCGACGCCGTTTACAACGGCGAAAAGGTGCCCACCATGGGCGAGGGCGAAAGCAGCGCGCCTGTTATAAAGACTGAGGGTTGAGTCATGGATAACGAAAATGTCTCTATCCTCAAGCTCACGCTGTACGACCGCATCTTCAAACCCAAGACCATAACCCTTGCAAACGGTCACTCAGTCATGAAGCGCAGGAGCCGTGCGCCGCTGATAGTCATTCTGCTGGCACTGGCGATCTGGCTCTCACTGCGTATGACGGGCTTCAGTCTCGCTGTGGTTATCAGCAAGTTCAGCAAGATGGTCGATCTGCTGGCAAAGATATTCCAGCCTAACTGGTCATTCTTCCCGAAGGTCGTCTCGCCGCTTATCGACACCATAAAGATGTCCATCCTCGGCACCGTTATCGGTTGTTTTCTCGCGCTGCCCGTCGCGATACTCTCGTCCAGCAACATCAACAAAAGCGTTGTGATCGTCAGTATATTCAGATTTATTCTCGGCCTTATCCGCACGCTGCCGACGCTTATAATAGCGCTGGTCTGCGCTCTGATATTCTCCCTCGGCACCTTCTCCGGCACTGTTGCTATCGCAATATTCACATTCGGCATTGTCGCAAAAATGCTATTTGAGAGCATCGAGACGATCGACATGGGGCCGTTTGAGGCAATGGAAGCGCTCGGTGCAAATAAGTTTCAGGCGTTCTGGTCGGCCTGTGTACCGC
>CAKTNU010000307.1 GCA_934589325.1 uncultured Oscillospiraceae bacterium
CACCGGCAACTCCACCAACCCCACCCGCTTCCAGCACCCCGTTGCAGGCACCTACAAGAAGGAGTGCATCGAGCAGGGCAAGAAGTACTTCTCCGTGGCGTCCGGCGGCGGCACCGGCCGTACCCTGCACCCGGACAACATGGCAGCCGGCCCCGCCTCCTACGGCATGACCGATACCATGGGCCGTATGCATTCCGACGCGCAGTTCGCGGGCTCCAGCTCCGTTCCTGCACACGTCGAGATGATGGGCTTCCTGGGCATGGGCAACAACCCCATGGTCGGCGCGACTGTCGCAGTCGCCGTCGCTACCGCCGAGGCAATGAAAAAGTAATCTGATTCGGCATAAATACGCAGAAAAGACGTCTGATCGTAAAAAATCAGACGTCTTTTTCTATGTGTTGCTTTAGTAAAATTGCAAGCCAAATTCGCCTAGATACTTCCATAAAACCCGCTTTTGTCCACATTTCGTCCACATGACAATGCGTGAAGCCTTGAAAACACTACAAAATTCAAGGGTGGAGCAGCTATGACGGAAGCAATCCTTCGCAAATCGAATAACCGGTACACAAGAAGCGCCTGATCATTCAATCAGGCGCGTTCTGCCCATTATAACTGACCTTATGTGCCCCTGCCCGACTCAGGTCTCCAGCCCGATGCCGCGCATTGCGGTGCGCAGCTTGGCGAGATTGCCCTCAGCCATGGCTGTCAGCGGCAGACGGAGTATGCCGCTGTCGGTGCCGAGGAGCTGCATTGCGGTCTTTACTGGGATAGGGTTCGTTTCTATGAACAGCGCCGAGAAGAAGGCCGCATATTTGGAATAAAGCGCTGTGGCCTCTTGATAATTCCCGTCGAGGCACAGTGCGCACAGCTTCGCGACCGCAGCGGGTACCACATTGCTTGCGACCGATATGACGCCCTGCGCGCCGAGCGCCATCATCGGCACCGTGTCGCTGTCGTTGCCGCTCCATATGTTCAGCTCCTCGCCGCAGACACTGCGTATCGTTCCGACAAGAGCAATATCGCCGGAAGCCTCCTTGACACCGTTGATGTTCGGGTGCGCGGAAAGAGTTTTGTATGTGTCGGGGGCGATGCTCATTCCCGTGCGGCTGGGGACGTTGTAAAGTATCATCGGAAGGTCCACACGATCCGCAACATAGGTGAAGTGCTCTATAAGCCCCTTTTGTGTGGTCTTGTTGTAATACGGGGTGATCATCAATATCCCATCCGCGCCCATGAATTTCGCATCCTCAGCGCGCCGCAGGACACGCTCGGTGTTGTTGCCGCCCACGCCGACGATCACCTTCATACGCCCGTGTGCGGCGTGTATGACGCGGCGGACGACCTCGCTGTGTTCGTTGTCACTCAGCGTCGCATTCTCTCCGGTCGTGCCGCAGACTATCACTGCCGCGGTGCCGTTTTCATACTGGAAGTCGATGTTCTTCTCCAGCCGTTCAAGATCTGCGCCGTTTTCGGTGAACGGCGTGACTATGGCTGTGCTGGAGCCTTTGAATATCGGTGTTTTGACCATGCTGCACCTCCAAATTCTTATCATGGGAATATATTCTGTGCGCTCTCGGGATATGAGTAAAATTATTTGAAATACAGGGGATAATCTGATATAATAATTTACTCGTTTATAGAAGGGTGAAGAGATATAGACAGAGCAATAAAAATATTCGGCATTACGCTGCTGCTTGCGGCGCTGTTCACTGTCTGTGCCTACGCGGAGGAACCGGCATCTGCTGTGCCGAAATCCGGAACCGCGGCGCGGTCGCTGGAGCTGGACAGGAGCCTGTATGCCGACGGCAGCGTTTACGAAAATGCCCCGCCTGAGCATGATCTGATAAAGGTCGGCCTTGCAT
>CAKTNU010000308.1 GCA_934589325.1 uncultured Oscillospiraceae bacterium
TGATAACGCACATTATAACATCCTTCTTGCGGTGGGAGTAGGCACCCTCACCCTCAAGAATGGTCACGCCGCGATGGATGTGGCCGGTGGTTATCTGCTTGATGAGTTCATCGCTGTTTTCGCTGATGATATAGCATACGCTGGAGTTGTCGATACCGTAAAGCACAAGGTCCACGACCTTACTGACAACGAACATTGCGATCAAAGAGTACATGGCGCTCTCATATTTATTAAGAGCAAGCGCATAGGCCGTGACAACGGTAACGTCTATAATGAGGATTATCGTGCCGAAGTTTATGTGCGGATTCTTCTGCCGCACAAATTTTGCAACGATATCCACACCGCCCGTGGTCGCGCCGACGAAAAAGATCAGTCCGTATCCAGCTCCCTTTATGACGCCTCCGATAATGCTGGCAAGCATGGGGTCGTTCGTCAGGGAGATGCCGGTCATCGCAAAAAGGTCGACAAACAGCGATGAGAACACCGTTCCCGCAAGCGAGCCGATAAGAAACGGCAGGCCGAAATGTCTCCACGCGATAATAAACAGCGGGATGTTGAAGATGATGGACATCATACCGACGGGGAAGCCCGTGAAGTGGTTGATTATCATCGAAACGCCCGTCACACCGCCGGAGACGATGTTATTAGGGTACATGAAAAACTGGAAGCCTATCGCGTAGACCGCGGAACCGAAAATTATCAGAAAGTACTTGATCACCTTTTTGAAGGTCTCATTCTTCGTCAGGTTGCTTATAGTTGCCATGGCTCATCAATCCTCGATTTTTCTCAATCATCTATTATCGAAAGCTGCTGCTCTTCCCTGTCCTCCGGCTTCAGTACCGCACCGGCAGCGGGCAGGGAACGCACACGGTAGCGGCTGACGTTCTTTATCTGCGTCTCACTCAACGACACGGCGCGGGTAAGGATGCGCTTGGCCTTGAGCGTCATTACTCCGACGCCCTGTGTGCTGCGGCTGGTCTTGGTCTGGAGCAGCGATGTGTTGAACACAAGCGCTCTGTCGTCGCTGGAATAGCAGGCAATGTCCGTCTCCTCGTCCAGCGGGATAACGGCCGCAAGCGGGCTTTTGTCCGAATATGCGTTCACGAGCTTTCTGCGGTTAGTCTTTGTCTCATAGGCCGCGCAGTCGACACGCGCTATCTTACCGTTTTCAAACACCAGCAGGAGCGGCTTCTTATAATCGCCTGGGTCGACCATCGTAAGCACGTTCTCCCCGTCGTCCATCTGCAGTCTTGACGGCAGGTAGACGCCAAGCGCGGAGGCCTTGGTCTCCTCCATGTCGGCAAGCCGCAGCTTGTATATCTGCTGCTTATCGGTGAATATCAGCAGGTCGCGGCGGTTTGAGGACTCGAAGCTAAGGCGCAGGTCGTCTCCGTCCTTATACTTCTGCTCGCCGCTCATTCTGAGCGACTGCGGCGTTATCTTCTTAAAATAGCCCTCGCGGGACAGGAACAGCGTCACAGGGTAATCCTCTGCCTGCTCCTCATCCTCGCCGTCGGCAAGCTCGCTTGCGTAGACGATGCTGCTTCTGCGGGGCACTTGATACTTTTTGTTTATTGCCTTAAGCTCGTCTATGATGATATTTTTAACGCGGCGGCGGCTCTGCAGCACATCCTCAAGGTCGGCAATATCCCGCTCCAGCTCCTCGATCTCGGCCGTGCGGCGCAGGATGTACTCACGGTTTATATTGCGAAGCTTTATCTCGGCGACATATTCGGCCTGCACCTGATCTATGCCGAAGCCCATCATGAGGTTCGGCACGACCTCAGTCTCAAGCTCGGTGTTCCGGATTATTTCTATCGCACGGTCAATGTCGAGCAGGATGCGTTC
>CAKTNU010000309.1 GCA_934589325.1 uncultured Oscillospiraceae bacterium
GCCGCCGCCTGCGCGTGTATTTCACCTGCATCCTGCCCCTCATCGTGCTGTTCATCTTCGCGTTCGGCATCTGGGATAAGTTCTTTAAGTAAAAGGAAAAAAGAAAACCGCCGACGGCGGTTTTCTTTTTTTTGTATTCCTTTTACGCCTCGATCGGCTCTTTTGCGGGGAGAAGCTTGACCGTCGCGGTCACGATGCGGTGGTTTTCCACCAGGCAGTCGGTGAATGCGAGACCGTCCGTCTCAATGGAGAAGACCGTGCCGTCTGCGGGAACGGAGGCGCGCAGCCCCATGACATACCCGCCGAAGGTGTCGTATTCGTCGGTCGGCAGTTCGGTTTTCAGCGTCTCGGCAACCGTGTCGAGCGCTGCGTCGCCGCGGATCTTCCAGGTGCCTTCGGCAAGCTGTACGATCTCGGGCGCTTCGGGCTCGTCGTCTGTGTCGTCAAAGTCGCCCACGATCTGCGCAAGGAGGTCGTTCATCGTCACGATGCCGAAGACGCCGCCGTATTCGTCCAGGACCACGGCGAAGTGCTCTTTCGCCTGCTTCATGCGGCGGAACAGCACGTCGGCGCGCACGCCTTCGGGCACAAAGTATGCCGGGCGAACGGCGTTTTTCAGAACGCTCCCACGGTCATGGTCGGCAAGCGTGAAGTAGTCGCGCGCCGAGAGAATGCCGACGATCTTGTCGCGGCTCTCGTCGCAGACCGGATAGCAGCTGTGGCGGGTCGCCGCGATGGTGGCATGCCAGTCGGCGTCGCTGTCCGCAGTGTCCAGTACGACCATGTCGGTGCGATGGGTTGCAATCTCGCCCACCGAGATGTCGTCAAATTCAAACAGGTTGTGGATGATCTCGCGCTCGTCGCTGTCGATCTCCCCCTTGCGGCTGCCCTGATCGGCAAGGTCCTTGATGTCCTCCTCATAGACCGTGTCGTCCGCCGCATTCGGGTCAATGCCGAAGAGGCGCAGCACGCCGTTGGTCGAGACGGACAGCAGCCAGACGATGGGGCGGAAAAGCGTGGACAGCGTGCCGATGATGCCCGCCATCGAGAGCGAGAGCGCCTCGGCTTTTTTCATCGCCACGCGCTTCGGCACAAGCTCGCCGAGCACCAGCGTGAAGAAGGAGAGGATCAGCGTCACGAGCACCAGCGAGATCGTGTGGATCGTGTCGCGGCTGATCGGACCGCCCGCACGCCAGAGCGCGTCGGTCAGCGGACCTGCAAAGTTGTCGGCGGCAAATGCGCTGCCGAAGAAGCCTGCCAGCGTGATCGCCACCTGGATGGTCGCGAGGAATCGTGCGGGGTCCTTGGTCAGTTTGGCAAGGCGGCGGGCTTTTTTGTTGCCCTGCTCCTCCAGTTGGGCGAGGCATGCCTCGCTCACGGAAAGCACCGCGATTTCGGCGCAGGCGAAAAAGGCGTTCAGCCCGATCAGAACGATCTGCAGCAGAAGCTGTAAGAAGATTTTCATGTAAAAATGTCCTCCGATATGTAAAATGATGTGTTGAAAATTTGAAAAATGGGATGCACATCAATTTTGCAGCTCGGAGAGGCGCGGGCGGGCAAGCTTTGCCTTGTACAGGTCATAGCGCAGGGCAAGCGCGCGCGTCGCGCATAAATTGCCGTCGGCTGTGCCGGCGTCGTCCATAAACAGGTTCCTCCGTATCAGAAATTTGTGTAACAGTATGAGTATAACAGAAAAAGCCCCCGCGCGCAAAGCGCGTGCGGGGCGATTTTCACGCGCGGCGGACGGCGGCGGGCGGTTTTTCTGCTCAAAACTGCACCGCAGCCGCATTTTGGTGCAAAAATCGGCGGCTTTGCACGCCGGACAAGCC
>CAKTNU010000310.1 GCA_934589325.1 uncultured Oscillospiraceae bacterium
GGCAAGCAGAAGCTGGTCGACACCAGCGGCCGTGTTGATAAGTTCAACAAGAAGTACGGCATCAAGTAATTTGCTTAATGACAAAGCCTGTGCACAGCACAGGCTTTTGTCATACCCGGCGTATCCGGATAAAGGCCTATCAAAATATACAAACCGCGCCGAACTATACTGTGTCCGGCGCATAAAATTTCACAAAACTTGAAAACGAGCAAATATTTATGCAAAAATTGCTTGACTTTATTGAATAATGCTGATATTATTCAGCATGTCAAGTGAATAAAAATTCATCACGCGATTAAAACAAACAAATTTATCAGCATGGGAAAGAGGATTTCAAAATGAAAAAAATAACTAAACTCGTATGCATAATTATGTGCATCGCAATGGTCGCTTCGCTTTGCGCATGCGGAAGCAGCGCAAGTACTCCCGCAGCCGAGGAAAGCAGCGCACCCGCTCCGCAGAATGCGCTTGAGCAGATCAAGGCTGACGGCGTTCTTACCGTCGCCCTGTCCCCGGACTTCTCCCCGATGGAGTTCGTCGATGCCTCCAAGTCCGGTCAGGATCAGTATGTCGGCTTTGACGTGTCTCTCGCAAAGTACATTGCTGAGTACATCGGTGTTGACCTCGTCATTGAGGCAATGAACTTCGACGCGTGCCAGACCGCGGTTTACACCGCATCTGTTCCTATGGCCATCTCCGGTTTCTCCTGGACCGAAGAGCGTGCAGAGAACTACAACATTTCCGATTACTACTACGCCGGTAATAATGAGACCGAGCAGGTGCTCCTCATCCGTGCCGACGATGCCGATAAGTACACCGCTCCCGAAGATTTTGCGGGTCTTGACGTAGGCGCACAGAACGCTTCCCTCCAGATGATGCTCGTGACCGAGCAGCTTGCAGATGCCAACCCCATCACCATCGGTGACATTGGTACCGGTGTCCTCGAGCTCCAGAACGGCAATATTGAGGCTCTCGCAGTTGCTGCAGGCAACGCGGAGATGATAATCGCCGCGAACCCCGACCTCGTCGTCTGCTCCTGGGAGTTTGACGTCAAGGCCGAGTACGAAGCAAATGTCGTTCTTGTGACTAAGGGCGAGGACGAGCTGCTGGCAGTCGTCAACGAGGCGCTTGCGAAGGCCTATGCCGACGGACTGTACGGTGAGTGGTACGACGCGGCCGTCGAGCTTGCAAAGTCCGAGTCCGCGACCGAGGTCACCGTCGACTGAGAACAGCATCCGGCTCAATGCTCCAGCGGGATACCGTAATACAACGGTATCCCGCTGGTCGACCCATTTATAACACCTGACAGGAGTGTAAACATGACGTTTATCAGCTTTGACAATATCGTAAAGATTCTCAGCAAGTACTGGGATAAATTCCTGATAGAAGGCGTGGGCTACACGCTTTTGCTCTCTGCAATAACCGTTTTCTTCGGCGCTATACTGGCGACGCTGCTGGCGGGCATGAAAATGTCCCGCGTGGCCCCTCTGCGCTGGCTATCGGCGGCGTATATCGAGATAATCCGCGGCACTCCCATGCTGCTCCAGCTGTATTTCTTCTATTTCGCGCTGCCGAAGCTCATCCCCGCGCTCAATAAGCAGAAGTTCCTCTGCATTGCCATTGCTCTGGTATGCAACAGTGCGGCATACGTTTCGGAGGTCATACGCTCCGGCATAAAATCTGTTGACGCCGGGCAGAGCGAGGCTGCGCGCAGCCTCGGTATGAGCAAGGCGCAGTGCCTATGGCATGTCGTCATGCCGCAGGCGCTCAAGACCATACTCCCCGCCCTCGGCAACGAGTTTATCATGATAATCAAGGACACCTC
>CAKTNU010000311.1 GCA_934589325.1 uncultured Oscillospiraceae bacterium
GTGTGCGCGGCATCAAGGGCGAGAGCGTCGGCATCGGCCGCCTCGAGCGCTTCGTCGCGGACTACCATATGAATAAGGAAGTCAAGGACGAGGTCAAGGTTCCGGAATCGAACGGACACCGCATCGCGGTCGTCGGCTCCGGCCCCGCGGGTCTTACCTGCGCGGGCGACCTGAGAAAGATGGGCTACGACGTCACCGTTTACGAAGCCTTCCATAAGTCCGGCGGCGTTCTGGTGTACGGCATCCCGCAGTTCCGTCTGCCGAAGGAGATAGTCGCAAAAGAGATAGATAACCTCAAGGCCATGGGCGTCAAGATCGTCAATAACGCCATCGTCGGCAAGTCCGAGACCGTGGACGAGCTGTTCGCGGACGGCTACGAGGCCGTGTTCATCGGCTCCGGCGCAGGTCTGCCGCAGTTCCTGCATATCCCCGGCGAGAACCTGCTGGGCGTGTACTCCGCAAACGAGCTGCTGACCCGCGTGAACCTTATGAAGGCTTACCGCGACGATTACGATACGCCGATAAAGCACTTCCACCGTGTCGCCGTCGTCGGCGCGGGCAACGTTGCGATGGACGCGGCGCGCGTGGCGAAGCGTCTGGGCGCGGAGCATGTGTACATCGCATACCGCCGCGGCCGCGACGAGCTGCCCGCACGTAAGGAAGAGGTCGAGCATGCCGAAGCCGAGGGTATCGAGTTCCAGCTGCTGAATAACCCGACCCGTATTCTCGCGGGCGAGGACGGCCATGTCACCGGAATCGAGCTCCTGCGTCAGGAGCTTGGCGAGCCGGATGCCAAGGGCCGCAGAAGCCCCGTACCCGTGCCCGGCTCCGAGTGGGTGCTGGATGTTGACACGGTCATCATCGCAATCGGCACGAGCCCGAACCCGCTGATCCGCAACACCACCGAGGGCCTGACCTTCACCCGCAAGGGCGGCATCGAGGCCGACGAGGGCGGCCGCACGGCGCGCGAGGGCGTGTTCGCGGGCGGCGACGCCGTCACCGGCGCTGCTACCGTTATCCTCGCCATGGGCGCGGGCAAGGCCGGCGCCAAAAGCATCGACGAGTACATCAAGAGCAAGAAGTAACTTCAGATACCAGAAACACCGCGTTGGGGCATCCCCGGCGCGGTGCTTTCATCTTCTGCAGCTAAAACATCCAAAAGTGACGAGCACCGTAAAAAACGCGGAAATTTCGTAACATATATGACATAAAAACGAGATATTGTTTTTAATGTAACAAAGTTGAGCTTGCTTTTTTCCCGCGATTGTGCAATAATAGTGCCGCGTTGGTACAGGGAGTGAGCTTTGCCGGGAATTTGGGCAGTCGGCGCTATTTGTCGATTTAATATTCAATTCCGCGGGAGTAAACTCTCTTGTACGCAGGAGACTGCGTATGGTTTATCAACCGAAGAAAAACAGCGAAAACGAGGTGATAATTTTGGAGCATACAACAGGCGCCTTGTTCAGTATAGGGCCGCTTGAAGTCACGGGAACGGTCACGACGACGTGGGCGATAATTCTCGTACTCACAGTGCTCTCCATACTTGCAACAAGAAATTTGAAGGATGTTCCGGGACCGCTGCAGAACGCGGCGGAAATGGCCTTGGACAGCTTGCAGAATTACTTTGCGGGCAACCTCGGCTGGGAGAAGATGAGAAGGTATTTCCCGATGTTCGCGACCTTCTTCATTTTCATAATCGTAAGCAACTACTCCGGGCTGCTGCCCGGCGCGGGTCACCTTACCGGCTTCTCCGTGCCTACCGCGTGCCTTTCGGTCACGGCGGCGCTGGCGATAATCGGCTTCTTCACGACCCACACCATCGG
>CAKTNU010000312.1 GCA_934589325.1 uncultured Oscillospiraceae bacterium
GCCTGACGCTTCCCGGAGCGGGCGAGGGCATGAAGTTCTATCTGCTGCCCTCCATGGAGTCGATACGCGAGGTCGGCCTCGGAGCGATAATCACGGCGGCGATGAACCAGTCCTTCTTCACGCTCAGTCTCGGCATCGCGGCGATGGAGATATTCGGCAGCTATATGCCGGAGGACCGCAGTCTGCCGGGCGAGGCGGTGCGCATCTGCGCGCTGGACACCTTTGTTGCGCTCATGGCGGGCACGATAATCTTCCCGGCCTGCTTCTCATTCGGCATTGAGACCGGGAATGGGCCGTCGCTGATATTCCAGACGCTGCCCAATGTGTTTGTCAACATGGCCGGCGGCCGCTTCTGGGGCGCGCTGTTCTTCCTGTTCATGATATTCGCGAGCCTGTCGACGGTGCTTGCGGTGTTCGAGAACATTATTGCCATATGCATGGATACCTTCGGCTGGAGCCGCACCAAGGCGTCGGTCATCAACGGACTGCTGCTGCTAGTGCTGAGCCTGCCCTGCGTATTCGGATACAACATCTGGTCTGACCTGCACATTATCGGCGGCCGCGACGTGCTCGACAGCGAGGACTTCATTGTTAGCTCGCTGCTGCTGCCCATCGGTTCGCTGGTGTATCTGCTGTTCTGCGTCAGCAAATGGGGCTGGGGCTTTGACAAGTATCTTGCCGAGGCGAACCGCGGCAAGGGACTGAAGATCTCGCCGAAGCTCAAGCCGTATTTCCAGTGGATACTGCCTGTACTTATAATTATAATTCTTGTTCAGGGACTGATATAATATACGGCGGCCGCATCTTCGGGCGCCGCTGTGAAAACTCCATCCGCCGTGCGGCGCTGTGCCGTATGGCGGGTGGAGTTTTGCAATATGCGGGGTATCTTACAAAACTGTAAGATTCGGGGGCGGAATTGTAAGGCAAAGCTATGGCAGGAGAGCCGGCGGCGGGGTACAATATGAGCGTAAACCAAGGAAAGGGGTCAGCGAGATGAAGAAGACCAAAAAAACCAACTGGCTGGACAAAATGGACAGCATGATAAGAAGTGACCGCTCTCTTAACGAGCTCATGCTTGGGGCGAGCATCCTGTACGGTGTCTCGGACCCCTGCGGAGCCGGGTATTCCGCCTGCGCCGCCGTGTGCGGCAGCAAATACAGCAAGGAGAAGTGAACCATGCCTATACTTGAAGTCAAAAACCTGAAGAAGATATACTCCAGCCGCTTCGGTGGGAACAGCGTGCAGGCGCTTACGAACGTCTGCTTTTCGGTGGAAAAGGGCGAGTATGTCGCCATCATGGGCGAGAGCGGCAGCGGCAAGACGACGTTGCTCAATATCCTCGCCTCGCTCGATAAGCCGACCTCCGGTCAGGTCCTGCTCAACGGGCGCAACATCGTGGAGATAAAGGAGAAGGAGATATCGGCCTTCCGGCGCGATAATCTGGGCTTTGTGTTTCAGGACTTCAACCTGCTGGACACATTTTCGATCCAGGATAATATCTTCCTGCCGCTGGTGCTCTCCGGCAGGAGCTACGACGAGATGAGCCGCGCCCTCGAGCCGATAGCCGCAAAGCTCGGCATACGCGACATACTGCAGAAATACCCGTATGAGGTCTCAGGAGGACAGAAGCAGCGTGCCGCAGTCGCCCGTGCGCTCATCACGGCTCCACAGCTCATTCTTGCCGACGAGCCGACCGGGGCGCTCGACTCCAAGGCGACCGATCAGCTCCTGCGGCTGTTTGAGCAGATAAATCACGAGGGGCAGACCATACTCATGGTCACGCACTCGACCAAGGCCGCCTCCCACGCAAAGC
>CAKTNU010000313.1 GCA_934589325.1 uncultured Oscillospiraceae bacterium
CTGTCCGATGATGGATATGTCCTCACCCTCGGCCTGCTCGCTGTCAAGCTCGCTCTTGAACTTGTAGGAGCCGCTCTTGGCGATGACGCCGAGATTATTCTCGGCTTCCTCCTGGGTCATGCCGATGCCGTTGTCGCGCACGGTGATGGTGCGCTCGGTCTTGTCGGCAATGATGTCGATATGATAGTCGGATCTGTTCAGTCCGACCTTATCGTCGGTCAGCGACAGGTAGCACAGCTTGTCGATGGCGTCGGACGCGTTGGAGATTATCTCGCGCAGGAATATTTCCTTATTGGTGTAGATGGAGTTGATCATCAGGTCAAGCAGGCGCTTTGATTCTGCCTTGAACTGTTTCTTTCCCATAGTTTCGGTGCCTCCAGTAATTATAATTTCATAATTTATAATTATAGCACAAATACGAATAATTTCAACATTTCTTGCGCAGCGCTAAATTTAATTTTTCTTAAGCCTTGCGGATGCGGCATACATGGGGTAAACTGATAGAACTACAACACAGCAAAACCGGAGGTATGGCATATGTACGAAGAGATCACCGCTCAGGCGCGGCAGGCCGCGGAAGAGCTTATCGGCATCGCCGGACTGCGCGCCGGAGAGCTTCTGGTCGTCGGCTGCTCGTCGAGTGAGATCGTCGGCGCACACATCGGCATGGGTTCGAGCATGGACGCGGCGCAGGCGGCGCTGGACGGGATATGGCCGGCGGTGCAGGAGCACGGGATATACCTTGCCGCGCAGTGCTGCGAGCACCTGAACCGCGCCCTGATACTCGACGAGGCCGCAGCCGAAAAGTTCGGCTATGAGCTTGTCAATGTCCGCCCCTGGGCGCATGCGGGCGGCTCGTTCGCAACGGCGCTGTGGGAGCGGCTGGAGCGTCCCGCAGCAGTGGAGCACATCCGCGCCAAGGCCGGGATGGACATAGGCGCAACGCTTATCGGGATGCATCTGAAAGAGGTCGCCGTCCCGGTGCGGCTCAGCATATCGCGCATCGGCGAGGCACCGCTCATCTGCGCCCGCACACGTCCCCGCTTTATCGGCGGCGAGCGCGCCAGATATCAGGATGAGCTCAAATAACGCGTGAAGCGACCCCGAAGCCGTTTACGGCTCCGGGGTCTGACTTTTTATTTGGCTTATTCGATTTTTATCAGCTTCGGCGGCTTCTCGGGATCCTTGTTCTTTGCCGTAAGCTCGGCGGCACAGTTCATTATGTCGGTAAAGCGGTCAAGATATTCATCCGGGATGCCCTCGAGCTTCTCAAAAAGGCGCTCAAAGGCGACGTCATACGCAAACCTTGTATACTCCTCATAGGCCTGCCTGCCGTGCTCCGACACGCGGAGGATGATATTCTTCCGGTTGCCCTCGGCCTTGTACTTCTCAAGCAGCCCCTTCTCGACCATCTTTTTGACGTTCTTCGACAGCGCCGCCTTCGATATGCCAAGCATCTCCGCCACACCGACCATGTTCACGACCTCTTCCTCATGCTCCAGAACATATTCCAGCACATGTACCTCCGAGGGCGTAAACTTCGTATCGGTGCTGTAGCTGTGCTCGTATCGGGCGCTCTTCGCATAGGCGTTGCCGAAGCGGACGATGCTGCCGATGACCTGCCTGTATTTCCCCAGCCACTCTAACTGCATATTGCCTTCTCCTACGGTTTTTTATCAGTATATCAAACCGCCGCGCCGAAATCAAGTGGCCGCTCTCCGGCTTACAGCCAGGAGGAGGTGTTGGCGCAGGTGATGAACGAGACAAGCAGCGCGTTTATCACAGCCGCTATGTACGGGTTCCTGC
>CAKTNU010000314.1 GCA_934589325.1 uncultured Oscillospiraceae bacterium
AATATTCTAGCGCAGTCCCGGCCAAATAGCAATACCGCCCGCCGGTATGGATAAAATACTCTTGATTTTATCTTAATAAGATATTATAATACAAACAGATATCTGCTTAGGAGAGGAGGCGGACACCGGTGCGGCAGGTATATATTTGCATAGACCTCAAATCCTTCTTTGCCTCGGTCGAGTGCGTGGAACGCGGGCTTGACCCGATGACGGCGAAGCTCGTCGTCGCGGATCCGACGCGCACTGCGAAAACGATCTGTCTCGCGGTGAGTCCCGCGCTGAGAGCGCTCGGCGTCAGGAACCGCTGCCGCGTGTTTGAGATACCGCCGCGGCTGGAATACATCATGGCACAGCCGCGCATGGCGCTTTATATCCAATATTCCGCCAGAATCTACTCCATATATCTCCGCTACTTCTCCCCCGAAGACATACATGTCTATTCTATCGACGAGGTGTTCATAGACGTCAGCCGGTATCTAGCGGTACAGCGCAAAACGCCGCGCGAGCTTGTGAAAATGCTCCTGCGGGATATAAAGGCCGAGACCGGCTTGGTTGCTACCTGCGGCATCGGCAGTAATCTGTATCTGGCGAAAATAGCGCTGGACATCATCTCGAAACACGCTCCGGATTTCATCGGCGAGCTTGACGAGACGAGCTACCGCGAAAAGCTGTGGGATCACCGCCCGATAACGGATTTCTGGCGTGTAAGCCGCGGCACATCCGCTAGGCTTGCAAGTCTAGGAATACTGACCATGAGGGACGTCGCCAACGCCCGCGAGGACGTGCTGTACAAGACCTTCGGCGTTGACGCGGAGCTGCTCATAGATCACGCCTACGGGCGCGAGAGCGTCACCATAGCCGATATAAAGGCCTATAAGCCGAAATCCGAAAGTATTTCCAGTGGTCAGGTGCTCGCGCGCGACTACGGGCTTGACGAGGGGCGCATTATTGTGCGCGAGATGGCCGAGGCGCTTGCCTTTGAGCTTTTCTCCCGCGGCGAGACGACCGACAGCATAAACATCATTCTCGGCTATTCTCAGTCGTCGGGCAGAAAATCCGTGCACGGCAGCCTGCGGCTCGACGCCGCGACATGTTCGGTGAACGATCTGGTGCGCGGCGCACAGAGCGTATACGAACGCATTATGAACCCCGCCGCGCCTATCAGGAAACTGACTGTGTGCTACGCCAATCTGCATCAGGAGCAGGGGCAGCAGTACGACATTTTCAGCAGCCACGAGGAGCAGGAGCGGGAACGCAGCCTTCAGAGTGCCATGCTCAGCATCAAGCGCAAATACGGCAGCGGAAGCCTGCTGCGCTGCATGGATCTTCAGGAGGGCGCGACGGCGCGCGAACGCAGTCGTCAGATCGGAGGACACCGCGCATGAGAAGCAAAATGAGCCGCGCCGACCGAGCAAAGCAGTTCATGCCCTTCTCGGCGCTCAGCGGCTACGGCAAGGTCATCGACGAGCTGAACGCATTGCGCGAGCCGCGCATCACGCTCGGCGAGGACGCGGCGCTGGAGCTGGATGCAAGGCTCCGCGCACTGCGTCCGGGCAGCCGCGCCGCGATACGATATCATAACGGGCGCGTGTACGAGACGGTGATAGGCCGCGTGCAGGAGCTTGACATGATAAACCGTCTGATAATACTGGGCGAGCTTCGCATAAATTTCGACGATATTATTGAGGCAGATGCTGAATAGCCCGTGATTTCCGGGGAAAACTGACTCCAAGAACATAATTAAGGAGATTAGCATGAAGAAAACCGGAAGCACAATAACGCTCTCCGCGCCGCCGTCG
>CAKTNU010000315.1 GCA_934589325.1 uncultured Oscillospiraceae bacterium
CCAATGTCCGTGCCTCATGCATGGCTGGACGATATGCGTCCGACTGCCTGCGGTGGTTAACGAGTGTGACAAAGCTATGCCGCAGGGCGTTCTTCACCCTCCCCATAACAATTATATCAGACGCGCCGCGGCCGTGCAATAGCGCATTGCAGCCGGCGGGGACGGCTCAAACTTTTTTCGCTTTTGCCTATTGACAAATTAGAGTACTCGAACTATAATTCATAACGCTGTTATGAAACAATGTTATGAATGGCGGTGAAGCAATGGCAAAGCAACTTGAGGGAGTATCGGAGCGCATACTTGAATGTGCGAAGGCCGAGTTTCTGGACAAGGGCTATACCGATGCCTCGCTCCGCACTATCGCCGCGGCCGCGGATACCAGCACCAACTCCATCTATGTCCGCTTCAAGGACAAGGAGGGGCTGTTCTCGGCCATCGTGGAGCCGGCGCTGAGCGAGATGACGGAGCGCTTTCTGAAGATACAGGAGGAGTTCCACCATATGGACAGCGCGGCGCAGGCCGCGCACATGGCGGAGTACGCCGACGGCGGCACCGCGCAGATGGTGGACTATATGTACGACCATCTGGACGAGTTCCGCCTCCTGCTGGACGCATCCTACGGCACGCGCTTTCACAATTTCGTCGATGAGCTGGTGCGCATCGAGGTGGAGTACACGTATAAGTACATGTCCGCCGTCGGCGGCACCGCACAGCTCGGCGATTCGACCACGGAGAAGCTGCTGCACATCGTCACCACCTCGCGCTTTGAAAGCATTTTCGAGGTCATACGCCACGGCATGAGCCGCGAGGAGGCTGCGGAGTATATAGAGCTGCTCAGCCGCTACCACCGCACCGGGTTCTTCGAGGTGTTCGGCGCGGGAAAATAAGCCGGTAAGCTGCCGGAAACGGCGGCTTTCCATATAGACAATGGTTAGTCACATCTAACCAAAGAGGAGGAAGCAACATGAAAGAACAAAGCCCCGTCGGGCGCATATGGCAGCTCGGCGAGAGCGAGCACGGCAGGCTTATCACGGCGGTCGTGATGGCGGTGCTCGGCGTCGCCTGCGGCATGGTGCCGTACTTCGCGGCGGCAAAAATGATAGTCCTGCTGCTGGCGGGAGAGCGGGCGATAGCGGCCTACACCCCGTGGCTGCTGGCCGCGCTCGGCGGATATCTCGTGCGCACGGCGCTGTATAACGGCGCGCTGTCGATCTCGCACAAGGCAACTTTCAGCATACTCAAAACCATACGCGAGCTGCTGCTCGCAAAGCTGCCCAGGCTGCCCCTCGGCGCGGTGACGGACAGCTCCAGCGGCAAGCTCAAGCAGATAATCGTCGATCAGGTAGACAGCATGGAGACCACCCTTGCGCATCTCTTCCCGGAGATGACCGCGAATATCACGGCTCCGGTGCTGACGCTGATATACCTGTTCGTGCTCGACTGGCGGCTTGCGCTGCTGTCTCTGGCGGTGTTCCCGATAGCCTTCGTGTTCATGATGACGGTCATGGGCAATTACGGCAAGGACTACGCCGGTGCGGTCAAGGCCACGAACGAGATGAGCGGCGCGATGGTGGAGTACATCAACGGCATCGAGGTCATCAAGGCCTTTAACCAGGGCAAGAAGTCCTACGCCCGCCTCGTCGATAAGGTGCGCGCAAACGCGCAGTATTATTTCGACTGGATGCGCCGCAGTCAGCTCGGCATGTCTATGGCCTACGCCTTCTTCCCCGCGCAGATGCTCACCGTGCTGCCGCTCGGCTGGGTGTTCTATATGCACGGC
>CAKTNU010000316.1 GCA_934589325.1 uncultured Oscillospiraceae bacterium
GTCAGGGTTTCTTCCGCCTGCGCTTTTTTCATAGTTCCTACAACAATAAACTCATCTCCGCCAACGCGAAATGTCTTCCCCATCCTGCCAACTACCTTAGTAATACACTGAGCCGCGCCACAGATCAATTCATCCCCCGCTTCATGTCCAAGAGTGTCATTCACCGCCTTCAACCCATTGATATCCATCACAAATACCACAAGATTATCCGGAATATGATCTGCGTATGACTCAATTACATCATTATATGCAAAACGGCTAAATACTCCTGTCAGTGCATCAATTGAAATCTTTACACTCTGCTCAGTTATTTTTTCATTCATTTTTATCTGTCTTGTAATATGAAACTCAGTGATCCAACGAATAATTATACCCACAATTTCAAACAGACAACCAAAAGCACATAATAACTGAACTAAAAAATTTGTCATATTGATATAAGAAGATCTGGGAAGTTCGATCCCCTGAAGCTGAAGTTCTCCAAAAATTTTCTTACGCAAATACATAATACAAAGAATTCCTATTACACCTGCAGCAATTTTCGCATAGTGGAATATCCTTTGATAACCGCCCTTCTGTGTCGAAGGAGTATCCTCACACAAACACAGACAAGACAGATAGTCCCTGATTTTTTGCCTCGATAGAAAATAATGCACACCACAGCAGGCGATTGCACTTAAAGCATAAGACAGCCAATCTTGAAACATTGGGAGCGAAAACAGGTTTGGTGCCAGCTCCCGGTAGACCATTGGGACAAAAATATAGCATATCGCAAGAATAATAAAACCATGTAAAAAGGTACTCAGGATTGCAAGCAGCGCAATTCCAAAATAAATATGCTTACGCTGCTTACGAAAATAAAGCCCAAAAACAAAACCGGAAGCAACCGCAAACAACATCCTGGCCACTGCAAGCATACATGATATCACCGGCTTTCCACTGGCAAACGGAGAAAACAGCCGATCTAATGCAGCTGTCGAAAACGAGCCAATCCACATAGATGTCAGTGCAAATACGCACACTACCGGTACACTTCCTTCTATGCCAAAAATCATCGCAGCAACAATGACAAGAATGTGCAATGTAGTCGTCGATACCAGCGGGAATTCAATATAGCCAAGGTAGGAAAATGCAAAAACCGCTTCTAAGGCCATTAGCGCAAACACAATCTCATGTGTTTTTCGTTTTGTAAGCGCAACACCATACAATTGATTAAAGCGTTTCATAACTTTTTCATCTTTCTGTCGTAAATAAGAATCCGTCTCCTGATTTTCTGATTATACTGAAGCTGTCGAGATCTGAAGATTCCCGACAGCCCCATGATCAATCAAAATCTCTGGTAATATTTGTAAGCCATTTGCCCCTGAAATAGTGAATGAATACCGCAGGCATTTTTTCGAACTCATCCAAGGTCATTATAAAGTATACCCAGACAGGCGGCAGTTTTAAAACATATGCTGCAAGGAAAGTGAGAGGAACCGCAACAATCCACATAAATATGGAATCTACGATCATTCCAAATCTGGCGTCACCGCCACCTCTGAAGCAGCCGCATATAAGACAGGTATTGATGCCTTCTCCCACAAGACGCCAGGTTGTCATAACTATAAAAATACCAAGATAATAAATAGCAGTCTCTGTCAATTTATCCCGATAGAAATCCAGTATCATAGGCCGAATCGCCAGAATAATGATACATCCGATCAAGCTTACAGCGATTGTTATCCGGAGCATGCGTTTCCCGTATTC
>CAKTNU010000317.1 GCA_934589325.1 uncultured Oscillospiraceae bacterium
GTTCAAGACCTTCCAGGGCGTCACCGAGGATGCGAAGAACACCGTTTACCTCCGCCCCGAGACCGCGCAGGGCATTTTCACAAACTTTGTCAACGTCCAGCGCACCACCCGCCGCAAGCTGCCCTTTGGCATCGGTCAGATAGGCAAGAGCTTCCGCAACGAGATCACTCCGGGCAACTTCATCTTCCGTGTCCGCGAGTTTGAGCAGATGGAGCTTGAGTTCTTCTGCAAGCCCGGCACCGACCTTGAGTGGTTCGACTACTGGCGTTCTTTCTGCCACAAGTTCCTGTTGTCCATCGGTCTCAAGGATGAGAACCTGCGTCTGCGCGACCATGACCCCGAGGAGCTGTGCTTCTACTCCAAGGCCACCACCGACTTCGAGTTCCTGTTCCCCTTCGGCTGGGGCGAGCTGTGGGGCGTTGCCGACCGTACCGATTACGACCTGACGCAGCATCAGACCGTCTCCGGTCAGGATCTCAGCTACTACGATCACGAGACCAACGAGCACTACATCCCCTACGTCATAGAGCCGTCCCTCGGCGTTGAGCGCACCGTGCTGAGCGTACTGTGCGACGCGTATGACGAGGAGGTCGTCGGCGAGGACAAGAAGGGCAATCCCGATGTGCGCACCGTGCTGCACCTGCATCCGGCTCTCGCTCCCTTCAAGTGCGCGATACTGCCGCTGTCCAAGAAGGAGGTCCTGACCGGCCCCGCAATGGAGCTGTACGAGGAGCTCTCCAAGGACTTCATGTGCGACTACGACGAGACCGGCTCCATCGGCAAGCGCTACCGCCGCGAGGATGAGATAGGCACTCCGTTCTGCGTGACCTTCGACTTCAACACCGTCGGCACCGAGACCGACGTCGCCGACCACTGCGTCACCGTCCGTGAGCGCGACAGCATGACGCAGGTCCGCATCCCAATCTCCGAGGTCAAGAGCTACATCGAAGAGCGCATAAAATTCTGATGCCTGCCAGCCAGTCATACAGCAATAGAAAAGAAAAGGTGAACAGAAAATGAAAGATGGATTTATCAAAGTCGCGTCGGCCTCGCCGGTCATCAAGGTCGCCGATACAGAGTACAATGCTCAGCGCGTGATCGAGACCATCAAGGCCGCCGACGAAAAGGGCGTGAAGCTGCTGGTATTCCCGGAGCTTGTCCTCACCGGCTGCACCTGCTACGACCTCACCGGCCACAGCGTGCTCCTCCGCGGCGCAAAGAAGGCGCTGCTCGAGGTCATCGCCGCGACCGTTGACGTGGACATGCTCGTCTTTGTCGGTCTGCCCATCGCCATCGGTTCCAGACTCTACAGCTGCGCCGCCGCGATATATGACGGTGAGCTGCTCGGCCTCGTCCCGCGTGAGAACGTCCGCGGCACGCAGTTTGCCGAACCGACCGACGCCTATACCGAAGTCGAGATAGATGCCGACCACATCGCCGTGCTCAGCACCGACAATATCTTTACCTGCGCCGCCCTGCCCGACCTCAAGGCCGCGGCCGAGCTCGGCGCGGATATAGACGCGCTGGTCCCCCCCTCCGTGCGCCACGCGCAGGCCGGAGCTACCGTTATCGCCCAGCTTGCCTCCTTCCCGGAGACCGTCAGCTCCGCTGACGAGACCGAGCTTACGCTCCGCGCCCAGTCCCGCCGTCTGCACTGCGGCATGATCCTTGCCGCTCCCGGCAAGGGCGAAAGCACCACGGACAACGTATTCTCCGGCCTGTGCATGATCGCCGAGAACGGC
>CAKTNU010000318.1 GCA_934589325.1 uncultured Oscillospiraceae bacterium
GAGCGGGTCGGAGGTGTCGTCAGTGTAGCACTTGGCGTAGAATTGCAGCAGCTCCTGCGTCATCGAGGGGTCGACGTCGCGGTTCGTAACGTAGGACTCGCCGGAGCCGGTGAGATCCGTCCACGGCGAGATGCCGATGAGCCCGCAGGGGAGGGCGCGGCCGAGCTGCTTGAGCTTCAGGCACAGCGCGAAAATGAGTCCTCCGCCTGCGCTTTCGCCGCAGAGCATGATCTGCCTTGCGGAGTAGCCCTTGCGGAGCAGATAGTCATAGCTTTCAAGCGCGTCGTCGAGTGCGGCCGGGTAGCGGTTTTCGGGGGCGAGGCGATAGGCCGCGCAGAATACGCGCACACCGGCCTCCGATGCCAGCGTCGCGCCGAAGCCCTTGGCATATTCGAGGCTGCCGCAGGTGTAGCCGCCTCCGTGCAGGTACAGCACTACGCCGCTGCGCCGCTCGTCCTTGGGGATTATCCATGCGCCCTGAAAGCGGCCGAAATCGTGATCGCGGACGATGACCTCACGCTTGTGCAGCGCGGTCATCAGCTCGCCGAGCTTGTCCTGCCCCTTGCGGGTGACTTCAAGCGAGCAGCCCGCCACGAAGGGCTTGAAGAAATTGAGTTGTGAGCGTACGGTTTTTGCGTGCAGCTCCATGTGTTATCGGTCCTTTGAGTTTGATGGGGTAGTCGGCTGATCCAGACGGTGGTAAAGCCACCACCTGTCTATAATAAGCTAACTTTATAAGTATATCATTAGAATCAGCAGATGTAAACTTTTACGATGCCGAGAATGAGAAGATGCGCGGGGTAAAATGCGTAGAACAGCCATTTCAGCCCGGGACCGCGGCGGCCGTTATACAGCAGCATCGGCAGCGCCGCAAGCATCGCAAAATAGAATTGGGTGCGGCCGAGGACACCGAACGACAGCGCATACTGAAAGAACGCCCAGACTGCCAGCGCTCCGACCTGATATATCCTGCGGCTCCTGCACAGGTACAGCGCGAGTATCAGCGCCGCGCCGCCGAAGCCGTAATCCGAGCGGGTCAGGCACAGGAGCAGCACCGCAGTCACCGCGAGCAGGATGTACCAGTCACGGCCGCGCTCCTTCGCGCCGTCGGCAAGCATTATCAGCGCAAGCCCGGCAGCCAGAGTGAAGAATACGTTCAGCTCCGAGAAGAGCCATCCGGGTTCGCCCGGCGAAGAGACCACGAGAGCAAACGGTACCTGCGACACCGCCGCGAATAAAAGCAGCCGCTCCAGATAGCGGCGCGGACTGCGTGTGTGCGTGAAGCCGTCGGCTATCATGAAGCAGAACAGCGGAAACGCAATGCGCCCCACGCCGCGCAGCAGATAATAATGCGGCGGCGTGAGGACGAGAGTGCAGTGATCTATGAGCATTGCGGCGAGGGCAATGAGCTTGACGGCAAAGGAGGTCATGCCTTGCCGCCTCCTTCAAGACCCGGAATGTCGCCGACACCGTTCAGCACAAGGCGCGGCCTATACGGGAACTGGGCGATATCCTCGGCCTTGGTGACGCCGGAGAGCACGAGGCAGGTGTCAAGGCCGGTCTCAATACCGGCGACCATGTCGGTGTCCATGCGGTCGCCGATCATGACGGATTCGCCCGAGTGCACGCCGAGGATGCGCAGTCCCGTGCGCATCATGAGGGGATTCGGCTTGCCGACGAAATACGCCGTGCGGCCGGTGGCAAGCTCGATGGGGGCTATCATGGCGCGGCAGGCGGGAAT
>CAKTNU010000319.1 GCA_934589325.1 uncultured Oscillospiraceae bacterium
AGGCCGAGCTTGGCCAGCGGCTGAACTACTCCGATAAGAGCATATCGAAATGGGAGCGCGGCGAGGCGATACCGGACGCGTTCGTCCTCACGCAGATGGCCGAGCTTTTCGGCGTGACGGTGGATTATCTTCTCTCATCGCACGACGCATGGGAAAAGCCGAAAGACGATGACGAAGAGGAACAGCCGAGTTACAGCGTGGACACCATTATCGCGCTGGCGCTGGTCAGCGTGATGACCGTGGCGCTCACCGTGTTCGTGACGCTGTGGATAATCGGCATCGTCGAATGGCGCATTTTCCTCATCGGACTTTCCGTCACGCTGCTCACATATATGGTGCTCGACTGCGTGTTCAAAGGCGCCCGGCGGCTTCTGTACATTCTCTCGGCATTCGTATTCAGTCTCATCGTACTGGTCTATTTCTTCGTTCCGGCGGAGCGTCCGTGGCAGCTTTTCCTGCTGGCGATCCCGGCGGAGATCATAGTCTACCTCGGCTGCAACATCCGCAGAAAGCCGCATCATCACCGCAGGCCGAAGTCCGGCGGCGGCTCTGGAAGCATTGATAACACTTGATTTCTACTGTGCGTAGAGAACGGTCGTTCCGTTCTCTACGCGTATTTTTTATCCGGTAGATTCCGCGCCGCGCCGCGTAGCTTGAATATTGGAGAAGCATGGCGTATATTTTATAGTGTAATTTTACGATTAGGATGGTATAACTATGGCTAACTATGTTTTGAGCTGCTGCTCCACCGCCGACCTCTCCAAGGAGCATTTCCAGAGCCGCGATATTCACTATGTCTGCTTCCATTATGCCATGAATGGCAAGGAGTATTTGGACGATTTAGGCGAGAGCATGAGCTTTGAGGATTTTTATAAAGCCATGGCTGACGGCGCGGAGACCAGGACCTCGCAGGTGAACATCTCCGAGTACGTTGAGTTTTTCTCGAAGTTTCTGGAGCAGGGACTGGATGTTGTCCATGTCTGCCTGTCCTCCGGTATTTCCGGCACGATAAATTCTGCCCGCAATGCGGCGCTTGTCGTCAAGGAGCGCTTCCCTGAGCGCAATGTCTACATCGTCGATTCTCTCGGCGCGTCCTCCGGCTACGGCCTGCTTATGGACACCGCCGCTACCAAACGCGACGAGGGACTGAGCGCCGAGGAGCTTGTGCAGTGGCTCGAAGAGAACAAGCTCAAGCTGCACCATTGGTTCTTCTCCACAGATCTGACGAGCTATGTACGCGGCGGCAGAATATCAAAGACGGCGGCTGTGTTCGGCGGCCTGCTTGAGATATGCCCGCTGCTGAATATGGACAATCTCGGCCGCCTCATCCCGCGCTCCAAGATACGCACCAAGAAGCGCGTGATCAAGGAGATAGTCAGCCGCATGGAACAGCACGTGCAGGACGGCTATGATTATTCCGGCAAGTGCTACATCTCAAACTCCGCCTGCTATGACGATGCACGCGCTGTCGCGGATCTTGTTGAGTCGAAGTTCCCGAAGCTCAACGGCAAGGTCGAGATAAACCATGTCGGCACCACCATCGGCAGTCACACCGGCCCCGGTACCGTTGCACTTTTCTTCTGGGGCGACGAGCGCACCGAGTGATCCGAGTCGGACAAAATGCGGGATTTAAATGAAAATCACGCAAAAGTCCTCCGGAGTCTGAATTTTGTGCGCCGCTGCGGTTCTGCCAATGGAAAAAGAACCGGCGCAGGGTTATCATACAGTCAAGG
>CAKTNU010000320.1 GCA_934589325.1 uncultured Oscillospiraceae bacterium
GCCTCGGCCTGGCACATCGGGCAGGGGTCACCGGGCAGACCGATGGACTGCACTGCGTCAATATAGTTGAGAACGGTGTGGCTGTTGACGTGGCAGGTAACAAAGTAGGGGATCATCTCCATCGGGATGTTCTCAAACTTGTCGGACCACGGGTAGAAGATGCCGCCCCATACGGTCTCGTTGTGAGCGATGGTGTGCTTGTATGCCTCGTTCTGCTTGCCGCCGTGGAGTCTGGTATCGGCAACGAACATATGCTGGAACTGGGTAATGGTCGCATTGACCATGCCGCGGTAGTGCCATGCGGAGGCCTTCAGAGCCTCGCCGCGCAGGCCCTCGAGGCCGCGGTCGAACCAGTGGAGAACGGGCAGGTAGGTCTGGCCGACCCAACGGTAGCGCCATACGCCTTTTGCGAAGTTGACAACACCGCCGAGCTTCATAACGTCTGCAACCATGTGGATGTAGTTGTAGAGCCAGATATTGTAGAAGTAGTACATGGTGTCCTTGACACCGCGCCACTCTCTGTGCTTGTAAAGGCCGGTCTTGTCCTCATAGAGCTCGCCGAGACGACGCTCGCCGTGGGGCTTGCCGTACCAGAAATCTTTCAGTGTTTTCTTGATATCCATAATTACTTGCCCTCCTGGATCTTCTTGATCTCGACGCTCTCAACAAATGCCTGGAAGCGGGTGCGGAGCTGACCGGAAGCGGAGTTTATGTATTCCTTCTCGATGGAGCAGACAGGCAGGCCGAAGTCACGCGGGAGAACGACCGTGTCGATAACGCGCTCGTAGCTCCAGTACTCGCAGAACTTGTTGGACGCGACGATAACGCCGTCGGCGTGGTACTCCTTCGCGAGATTTGCTATACGTTTCTTTCTTGCACGCATCTCGTCCTGCGGCATGAAGCGCGGACAGTTGGAGGTCTCGAGGTAGTGGCGGGCGATAACATAGAGAGGATCGTCGCCTTCCTTGATCTCGATGGGCATACGGCTCTCTACAGCGCCGTAGCAGTAACGGTCGCACACGACCTCTGCGCCGCAGCTCTCGATGAGCTTGGTGAAGTCGGGGTCGTCGTTTTCGGAGCCGGCAAGAACGACCTTGCAGCGGAACGGCCACTTCATGTCGGGCTCACGGGTCTTCATTTCCTCGGCGGTCTCGCGCAGGTAGGGCAGTATAAGCTCCTTCGGGCAGACGAGAGAGACGAGCTGAATGACGTGGAATTCATATCCGGTGATAGTCGGGTTATCGAGCTTGCGGTAGTCGCCGATCTCGTTTATCAGGCGGCAGACCTCATTGTGCTGCTCAACAGCCTTCATGATGGCCTCGTTGGAGATATCGATGCCAAAATGCTCGTGCAGCGGCTCGAGGACATGTGCCTGAAGCTGTGCGCGGAAGTGCTGAAAACCATTCTCGTTGTTTTTGAACGGGACATCGGAAAACTCGCAGAAGAAATCATCGTTGTCGATGATGCGCATGTCCTTGACGGAGTCAAGGTGCTTCTGCTGCAGATGCTCCTGGAAGCGGCAGGTGCCGGTGCAGGTCTCGGTCGCCATCTGCGCGTCGAGGAAATTGAAGCCGCCCTCGAGAGCACGCTCCAGCAGGCTGCGTGCATAGTGGCAGACGCGGGAAGACATGTAATAGGTCGCGATGTCGGGGGAAGTGCAGCGCGGCGCTCTCAGACGCACGGAGAAGCAGCCGGGCAGGTCGAGAAGAACTTCAGGCATGAAGTAGCAGGT
>CAKTNU010000321.1 GCA_934589325.1 uncultured Oscillospiraceae bacterium
GCCGTACGCTGTATTACAAAGATCACACCCAGGCTCGGTTTTTCCTACGCACAGCGTTTCGGCATTACAACGCTTCACGATACCGGAAGCAGAAATACCGCAACAGATGTCATCCAGCCGCTTGCTCTTGGCGGCATCACAGAAGGCGTCTCCAATCTGGAGCTTTGCGCAGCCTATGCCGCCGTCACAAACGGAGGTATTTACCGCTCCCCGCGCTTTTTTACGCGAATTGAAAACAGAAACGGAGAGCTCATTTTTGATTTTTCCGATACCGACCGGCACGTCCAGAATTACTCCGCTTCTGATTTTGTCACAGGCACACCAACACAGCGGGACAATACCCGCATTTTAAAAGACAGCACTGCATTTTTACTCACCGATGCACTTCTTGGTGTCACCGCTGATCCAGAAGGCACCGCTTATGCTTCCATCTCTGCTGCCGGTCAGCCGGTCGCCGGAAAGACCGGGACGACCTCCGACTACCGCGATATCTGGTTTGCAGGCAGCACACCGTATTATACCTGTTCCGTCTGGGGTGGATATGATGACCACAGCAGTCTGCCCGCCTCTGCACACAGCTTTCAGAAAACACTCTGGAGCGCTGTCATGGACCGTGTCCACACCGGTCTTGAAATCCGTTCTTTTTCGCAGCCGGATTCCGTTGTTTCTGTTTCCTTATGCAAAGACAGCCATCTTCCTGCAAATGAAAATGGCTGTCCTGATACGTATTCTGAATTTTTTGCCGACGGCACACAGCCGCACGAAACGTGTCCACTCCATGACGATCTGCCCACACCGGATACAGGCGCCACTACAGCGCCTCCGCCTGTTTACTCCGAGCTGCTTGAACAGCTTGACACAGAAGAACCATTCCCTTCTGATGATCGCGTAGACAAATTTTCAGATGAGCCGGATGAAACTGCCGCCACTTCCTCTTCGGATAAGCAGGAATCGACAGAAACAAACTCCTTTGATGATCTGCTGCAGCGGCTTTCCCGCAGCGGCAGCCTTCCGTAAGGTAAAGTGTGAAGAGCCTCCTGACTGCAGAGCCTCCGCTCCTTATCTTCCACCGTCAAACCGAAAGCCCTCCGGATAGCCACGCTTCGACTTTCCGGTATCCAGCGACTTCATCCGTTCCATGTCAGTCTCCTCCAGGGCAAAATCATAAAGATCCAGATTCTGCCTCTGGCGCTCCGGATGAACCGACTTTGGGATAACGGTCAGTCCGCGCTGCAGATGCCAGCGCAGCACAATCTGCGCCGGTGTTTTCTCATATTTTTCCGCCAGCTGCGCAAGCAGAGGTTCTCCAAGATCCTTTCCCTTTCCAAGTGGTCCCCACGCCTCCGGCACGATGCCTTCCTTCTGACAAAATGACACCGCCTCCGACTGCTGAAAGCACGGGTTACTCTCAATCTGATTAACAGCCGGGCAGACATTCGCCTTCGCAAGCAGCTCCTTCAAATGGGCCGGCTGAAAATTGCAGACACCGATCGCACGGATCTTTCCGGCCTCATACAGCCGTTCCAGTACCTTCCACGACTCTGCCACATCTCCAAGCGGCCAGTGCAGGTAATACAAATCAATAAAATCAAGTCCAAGCGCCTCCAGGCTCTTATAAAACGTCTCCTCCTGACGGCCGCCGCACATATCCGTATACCAGATTTTCGATGCAACAAACAGATCTTTACGAGGAATCCCGCAGGCGCGGATGC
>CAKTNU010000322.1 GCA_934589325.1 uncultured Oscillospiraceae bacterium
GCGTGATGGGCCGCCCGCTCTGGCGGCTGAGTCTCGGCACGGGGGAGAACCGCGTGCTGTATAACGCCTCGCACCATGCCAACGAGTGGATCACGACACCGGTGCTGCTGAAATTTGCCGAACAGCTCGCTGCAGCATATTCCGTCGGAGGCGATATTTTCGGCCGCAGTGCAGCGGAGATCTTAGGCTATGCTTCTATATATATTATTCCTGCCGTAAATCCCGACGGTATAGACCTTGTGACAGGGGAACTGGTACAGGGCGAATACTTCGCTACAGCACAGAGCATCGCTCTGAGATATCCGCAGTTTTCGTTTCCTTCCGGATGGAAGGCCAACATCCGCGGCGTCGACCTGAACCTGCAATATCCGGCGGGATGGGAGACGGCAAAGAGCATAAAATTTGCGCAGGGGATAAGTTCTCCCGCGCCGGCCGATTACGTCGGCTCCGCGCCGCTTGCCGCGCCGGAGAGCCGCGCCATGTACGACTTCACTCTTGCGCTCGATCCTGCGCTGACACTGTCGTATCACAGTCAGGGACGTGTGATATACTGGCGCTATCTAGACTATGAGCCCGCCAATTCCCGAGCCATTGCAGAGCTTTTCGCGTCAGTTTCCGGATATGCGGCTGAAGATACGCCGTATTCCTCCGGTTTTGCTGGCTATAAGGACTGGTTCATTCAGGATTACGACCGTCCGGGATACACGATAGAGGTCGGTGAAGGAGTTAATCCGCTTCCGCTTTCTGATTTTCCCTCCATATACCGCGACAACCTCGGTATCCTGACCTACGGCGCCCTTGTCACATAAAAATTAAAATTTTTAAACTACTGTACACAGGAAAAATTTCCTGATATAATACTCTATGATCAACACTTATGAAAAAGGGGGCGGTTCATATGACCGTTATCCGCTACGCTCTCGTCGTTCTTCTCAGCTACTTTATCGGCTGCTCAAATATGGCGCTTTACCTCTCAAAGCTCCGCGGCATCGATATGCGCAAAAACGGCTCAGGCAACCTCGGTGCATCAAACGCCATGATACTTATGGGCTGGAAGGCCGGTATCATCGTAGCTGTGCACGATATCGGCAAGGCCGTACTCGCTGTAGTGCTTGCAAAGCACTTCTGCCCCGCTCTGCCGTTCATCGGCGCCGCAGCCGGCGTAGCCTGTGTACTGGGGCATATGTTCCCATTCTATCTGCGTTTTCGCGGCGGCAAGGGTCTTGCATCATACCTCGGCATGACTATAGCGCTGAATTGGAAGTTTGCTCTTATCGTTCTGGCCGTTGTCGCCATCGTGACGCTGCTGACCGATTATATCGTCGTCGGCACGGTCACGACAGTTATCCTTGTCCCGACATATCTCGGCATCACGGCCGGAAGTATTCTCCTCGCGTCTATTCTCTGCGTCGCAACGGCCGCGATAATCATCAAGCATAAGGACAATTATGTCCGTATATTCAACGGCACGGAGATCGGCCTGCGCCGCGCAAACCGCGGCGACGACCGAATGAAGTAGTCACGCATAAAAGTATATGAAAAGGACTGTATCTTGCGATACAGTCCTTTTTGCATATTTAAAATCAGAAATCGGCGTTGCCGGTGGTGCGCGGATGCAGCTCCACGTCGCGGATATTGCTGACACCGGTGAGGTACATGACCATACGCTCGAAGCCGAGGCCGAAGCCCGCG
>CAKTNU010000323.1 GCA_934589325.1 uncultured Oscillospiraceae bacterium
GTGGAAAAGCTCCTCAAAAACAGTGTAATCGTAATGCTTCCTTGCCGCGCCGAAGATGCAGTTCCAGTATATATCCGCCTGACCGTCAGCATCATAGGCGCGGAAGTCCGGGCGGAAATCGTAGTGCCCGGCGCAGTTCCATACAATGTTTGCGGCGCGCTTGCGCTGGAGTTCTGCGATCTCAATCATTTTCAAATATATCCGTCCGCCCGAGATTGCCGTCAATACGAGCCGCGACAGTATCGGAAACGAGCTGGCGCTCGAACTCGTCAAAGCTCTTGCTCATTATGCCCATGTCCAGCGCTTCGCCGAGGGTGAGCCCCTGCTCGGTCAGATGTACAGCCGCTAGCAGGCCGCGCAGGTCGAGTGCTTTGGTGGATATCTCAGAGCTGTCACATTTTTTGCGTATCTCCTGGAACATCTCCGCAAGTTGGTGAGCGTATTCCTGCCGGAGCCGCGGGAACTGTGCCGTCATGAGCCGCTCGAGATCGGCAGCGGATATAACAGGCATGTTTATCACCATAAATCGCGATGCAAGAGCCTCGTTTATCTCGCGAGTACCCGCGTAGCCGTAGTTCATCGTGGCAATGAAGCGTGTACATGGCGCGAGCTCGATGCGGTCGTAGCCCGGGACGTCGATAATGCGGCGGAAGTCGAGGGTCGCGTGCAGCACGGAAAGCGACTCATTTTTTGCCATGTTGATCTCGTCGAGGACTCCGAAGCCGCCTTCGACGGCACACTGATATATCGGGCCGCGGCGCAGGCTGACCTCACCGTTTTTGAAGGTGTCGGTCCCGATGAGCGAGGCGGCGTCTGTGTTCAGATAGAACGACACGTCCCACTGCGGGCGCTGGAACACTGCAGCGAGATTCTCCGCCAGCACGTTTTTGCCTGTCGCCTTCGGGCCGACGAGCAGAAGATTTTCCCCGGCAAGCAGTGCGGCAAGCGCCTTGCGCCAGACCTCGCGGCCATAGTATTTGTACTTAGGGGCAGGAATGCGGTATCTGCTTGCATCACCGACAGGGTAGCTGCTGCGGAAATCGGCTATCTGCGACAGCATCGCCTCATCGATACCCTCGCTTCTCAGAAAATCAAGCATATTTGTGAGCCTCCATATTCATTATCTTTATGGCTCCATTGTAGCCGTAATATTGGAAAAGTCAAATAAAAAATCAGGAGCGCTTTTCAGCGCTCCTGACTAAGCTTATTTAATTACTGCTCGTTTTTCTTCTTATTCTTCTTGACAAAGAAGAACACGCCTGCTGCGATAACAACAGCGGAGACTGCCATCAGAGCGATCCAAAGACCCATGTTGGCTTCGTCGCCGGTCCTGGGCTTTGCATTTGCGGCCTTGACGGTCAGGGTGCCGTCAACGTAGCTGATGTCGTAGTTGCCGGTAACATCGTTGTTGTTGGCATCGACTATCTTTGCGTTGGAGGCCTTGTTCTTGGAGGAGCCGATCTGAGTCTGGGTACCGGAGACGGAGACGGAGATCTTATGACCCTTCACGAGATTGTTGGAGACCTCGCAGGCATTTGCGGTAAGAGCCTTGCCGTCATATACCTTCTCGGCGCTCTTTGCGGTGATCTTGAGAGCTCTCTTGTTGACGGTCAGGGTGCCGTCCTGAGTGGTGATGGTGTACTTGCCGGTCACGTCATTTCCGCTGGCGTCCTTGACGGTGACCTTG
>CAKTNU010000324.1 GCA_934589325.1 uncultured Oscillospiraceae bacterium
TGTTCGGAGGCTGCCGTCATGTTTTCCCAGGGAACTGCATCCATCCGCCGTGTACAGGAAATTCTGGAAGCGCAGATGGAGAATGCATCGCTTCCGCTTGTTTTTGAGACACTCGGACTGGAGGAGCTGCGGGAAAATGCAGAAGAAAATGGATTTTCCGTGCAGACACGATTCGGACTTTCGCAGTCGGCGATTGAGCTGCTTGGAATGGCGGATAAGTGGTCGGAGGAAAGCTATCTGCAGATGAATTTTCAGGCAGAGGAGGATGCGAAAAGATGGCAGTTTGATCTGGAAGCGGGAGCGGATGCGGATACGCCGTGTCTTGATTTTTCCCTGTATGGGGATGCGGATCAGCTGGCGATGTCTATTCCTCAGTTTTATGAGGGAGCACTGGCGATTCGGTCCGGCAGCTTTTTGGATCAGTATAAGGATTCCTTGATGGAATCGTATTTTGGGGAACTGCAGGTAGAGGAGGATCTGAATCTGTCGTTTGTGCCGGATGACGGGGAAGAGGAAGAAGATCAGGAAAACGATGCACAGGAGGAAGCCTGGGAAAAAGTAGTGGATGCTGCGCGCGTGGAGAAAAAAGAAGACGGAGAGGAAACCGTTTATTCGGTGATCGTACCGACGAAAGCTTTGCTGGAATTTTGCGAGGAGCAGTATGATATGCTGGTGGAAACGCTTTCGAGTGTTGGAACGGTGACGGAGCATGGTGATAAGGATGCATTTTTTGCATGCCTGGAGAAAGCAATGGAAGAGGAATGCACGCTTGACTTCCATACGAAGGATGAGTTTGTGACGTATATTACGCTGGAGACAACGATCGACACGGCACAGCTTGAGGAGTATCAGGAGAATGCAGCATCGGAGGCGATGTCGGAGAGGTCGATAGAGACATCGGAGGGTCCGGAGCTGATCATAGGCGGTGCGGTAGGCTCAACAGATATTTACCTGGGAAATGCGGGTGTGATTACGGAGAAGCTGAAATTTACGTTTGCAGATCCGCAGAATCCTTCTGCAGGCTTTGATGTTTCGCTGAGTGCGGATGGAAAAGAGAAGGTATATACGGAGCTGTCTGTAAAAAGGCAGCGAAAAGGAGCGACAGAGGAATATACGTGCCATCTTTTACAGCGCGATGAAGCAGGTGTTGATTTTGATGATGATTTTTACAAGGTCAGCTTCAATTCTGTAACGGGAGATTATGATGAGGTTCTGAATCTGGGTGAAGAAAATGGTACGATTGGCTTTGACGGCACGTTTACCAGAATCGAGCCGGGAAAGAGCTTTAACCTGAGCGTGGACGGGCTGACGATCGCAGATGAGGAGGGCATCGGCTCTGTGAAAGGAAATATCTGTGTGCAGACCGGTGATATTACGGTAAAAGCACCGGAAAAGGAAAAAATGTTCCTGGAGATGACGGAGGCCCAGCTGTTCAATTTTATAATGGAGGTTCAGGAAAAGGTAACGGTATGGCAGCAAAAGTTTTTGCCGGAGCTGTCAGAAGAAACAGAGGATCGGAATGAAGATTCGGCGTACGGTCCGGATGGTGGTCTGCAGAATGACAGGAATGCAGAGATGCCGGAGGAGTCCGGCGGAGATCATCCGGAGAACTCTGATGGAGATCATCCGGAGGAGTCCATTGGAGATTATCCGGAGAACTCTGATGGAGATCATCCGGAGGAGTC
>CAKTNU010000325.1 GCA_934589325.1 uncultured Oscillospiraceae bacterium
TTCATGTCCCATTTGATATAACGAATTCCGGTGCTGTCCAGAATCGCGCAGATCACTCCTGCACATCCTCACGTGTCATATCCAGCACCCGCTGTGCGCGGCTGAGCGTTGCAGTTCTGCCCGGAACCGAGAGACACCATTCCGGATGTGTTCGGTTCAGCTCGCTGTCCGGCGAGACCATCTCCGGCTCCAGCCAGAGCCCAAGCTTCAGTCCAAACGCCTTCGTTCGCTCCGACAGCCCTTCCAGCCCATTCGGGAGTTTTTCCCGGTTGACATACCAGTCACCAAGGCTGCTGGTATCGCCGTTCCGCTCTCCGAACCATCCATCGTCCAGAACGAACAGTTCGACGCCGAGCGCAGCGGCTTCCCTTGCAATGGCGCTCAGGCTGCTTTCATTAAAATCAAAATAGGTTGCTTCCCAGTTGTTGATCAAGATGGGGCGCGGGCGGCGCATCCACTTTGGGTCGCAGATCCGTTCGCGGATCGCACGGTGAAAGCTCCGACTGAGTGCGGAAAAACCATTGTCGCTGAAGGACAGCAGCACCTCCGGTGTCTGAAACGTTTCCTGCGGAGCAAGCGTCCATGAAAACTCCTGCGGATGAATGCCCATCACCACGCGCGTCTGATCGATCTGGTCCTTCTCGACCTGGAACAGGAAGCTCCCGCTGTAAACAAAGCAGAAGCCGTAGCAGCGACCGCTGCGTTCCGTCGTTTCCGGCGCGCAGAGAATCGCAAACGGATTATACTGCGGGCTCGACACGCCTCTGATGCTGTCAATGCGGGTTTTACCATGTACAACAGGTGTTCGCTGCATCGTCCGCTCCCCGCAGTGCCGTCCATAAAAGGTCATCAGTTCAAAGCGCTCGGGCACACAGAAATCCACACAGCACGACAGCGCGCGCTCCATGCGAATCGGAACGGTGCTCCGGTTGATGATCTTCGCGCTTCTCGTCAAAATGTCGGCACAAGCGTAAACGGAGTATTGCAGGATCAGCGCCGTTTGGGAAGCCGCGTCCTCCATGGTGATCTCCAGCGTTTCCACATCTTCGCCGCCACGCAGCATCGGCAGCCCGCTCAGCTTTGGCTTTTCCGAAAGAATACGGTGTGAAGCATAGCGGTAGTCTGCGGCAAGCGCACCGCAGGCGTCTTTTTGTTCCAGACAGGTCTCCCGGTAATCTCCGCTGCCCCAGAAGGGATATTCCTGCGGCAGCGTATCGAGCGAGTAGGTCCGATCCGGCGCATCCCACGGGTTTCCGGAGAAGCCTCGATCCTGCCGGTCGATCAGATAGCTCATATCATCGTCGACCGAAGCGCCGTAATAAACGTGGAGCAGATGTCCAAGCTCGCTGATCTTGATCTGATAGGAGCTTTTCCGGGTTTTCAAGTGAAACAGGCGTTTCTCTTCGTCAAATAAAATGATCATACTCTGTCTCTCCAATGTGCTGGTCTGTTACCGATATTCTCCAATCCATCCAGCATTCGATTCGATCATCTCATCACAGAGCGCGATGATATCCGGAATGCTCAGTTCTGCGGCTGTATGCGGATCCAACATGGCTGCATGGTAGATGTGCTCCCTCTTATGTGTCAGCGCAGCTTCGATCGTAAGCTCCTGCACGTTGATGTTCGTCCGGTTCAGCGCGGCACACTGCTCCGGAA
>CAKTNU010000326.1 GCA_934589325.1 uncultured Oscillospiraceae bacterium
TCCTGTGCCCTTCCGTGTGCAGCCGCGTCAGCAGCTCGGGGATCCCATCATACGGCCGGGTCTTTATGCTGCAGTGCGCCGCATACCAAGGCTTATAAAAATCGAGTATCCGGTCGACCGTCTCGCCGTCCGCGCCGGGCGCCGCCTGCTCGATTAGTCTGCGTGACGCGTTGCCGACATACTGCCGTGTCTGTTCAAGGCTTATCGGCGCATAACCGAACCTCTCAAGCGCATAGTTCACGCTGTCGCAGAGGTCGGGCAGCGTGTACAGCACCGTTCCGTCCATGTCGAATAAAATGGTCTTGTATTTCATGCTCTCAGCTCCGTTGTTTCTTTTTACAGCACCATCATACACCGTCGTGTCAAGTGGTGCTTGCACTTTTGTCGGAAATGTGGTATAAATGGTGAATATACCCCGATTTTTACGCAAATTCAACCGCAAAGTGGGGACGCGCACCCGATTTTATGCGTTTCCACCGACAGGAGTAATTAATGATAAGATTCAAAAGAACCTTTGCGCTGCTGCTCGCGCTCGCTTCACTTTTTCTGTGCGCCTGCGGCAAGCAGGAAGTCAAGGAGCCCGATGAACAGCACCGGCTGCGGCTCTGGTATGTGGAGTCGATGCCGATGGCCGGGCAGCTTGCGGAGCTTGCCTCGCAGTTCAATTCACTCGGCACAGGCTACGAGATAGTCCTCCGCGCCTTTGACAGTGAGGAAAAGCTCGCTGCAGCGTTTGACGGCGGGCACCCGGACCTGCTGTTGTGCGGGCACGAACGTGCTTTTGCGCTGTACAGTCAGGAGAAGCTGACCGATATCAGCGCCGATCTGGGCAGCGATGCGCCGCAGTTTCTGAGCGGCGTGGACGCATATTCCCGCAGTGTCGGCAAGAGCTTCTTCCCTCTGGGGGCCCAGACTCAGCTGCTGTATGTCAACGGCGAAGCCTTTGACTCATCCGATACCGGCGCCGGCGTCGGCGACGCGGCCTTTGGCACGATAGAATCCCTCTGCTCCCTTGCTACGGCCTACGGCCGCAGTACCGGCGAGACATTTCTGACCTCGGATTCCTTTGCGGATATATTTTTCAACTGTATGCTGCAGTACGGCGGAGTTTTTACCGGCAGTGCAGAGGCGGACATGCAGGATGCAAATTACAAAAAGCTGTATAATCTCATTGCGGACGCGGCGTATAACCACGGTCTGCGCGCACTTGAAGGCAATGCCGCACGGCTCGTGGAGCAGGGCGAGGCCGTCTGTGCGCTTGTCCACTCATCACAGCTCGGCGGTACGCTGCCGGAAAACATGCGTGTCTATCCCTTCCCCGGCGTCAGCGGCGGCGAGGAGCTGTGCAGCGCGGAGCTGTACGGACTCGCGGTCATGACCCGTGCAGCAGAAAAGCGCGGAGGCGCCGCGGCATTTATAGAATGGCTCTGTGAGACCGGGCGAAGCACAGAGTCCGCACTCCGCGGCGGCTGCATCCCGCTCATCGCCGGTGCACGGTACTCCGGCACATCCGAGCTTGAGAGTGCGCTTATGGATATCTACTCCGGGAAGAGGATGTTCCTCGCCTCTGCGGACAGTGAATATTACAAGAACCGGGACGAGTTTGACCGCAGCTTTGCCGCCGCGCTTGAATTGTTCTATTGAGTGTGAT
>CAKTNU010000327.1 GCA_934589325.1 uncultured Oscillospiraceae bacterium
GCGAGCACCTCTCCCTCCTCCAATGGCTCGGCGTCCTCATCGCCGTCCTCGGCATCGTCCTCTCCCAGTACTGCTGCTCCAAGAAATCTGAAATTTAGTGCGGCCGCTTAAAAGTATGATAAATCGTACTTTCTCTTGCTGGATTAAAGTTTTTTTGCCTGAAAGTATGATTTGTTAGACTTATGGGTTGCGGAGAAGAAATATAATTACGCCGGAAAACCCTTGCCATTTCTCAGCGTGATCTTGCGGAGATGGCTGGTGTCGGTTTGTCAACCATCAAGGACATAGAAAGAGGGAAAGGCAATTCTTCCTTGTCCACCATCTCCAGAATCCTTGATGTGCTGGGGATGGAAGTACTCTTCAGGGAAGGTCACCTGCAATAAGTTCATCCAAGTATTTCTTACGTTCAAATATCATATTAGAGTACTTTTTTTTGATATTGGTATCATATTTTACACCGCAAAAGATAGTGTTGTTATCTCGAAATTCGGCACAATCAATGGAAAAACTGCGTTTATCAAGTAAAAAAAACAGTAAAACGTAGCATCGTAAACTACACAAAAATGCTTTTTAGAACAAAGGGTATGACATGTAATCACACCTACGTTCAAGGGAGTCGTTTCAACCGTACCCCTTTATGAATTTCGTCCTATAACTTCCATTCACCACATTATGGGGCCGGTTAAAAGCACCCCCTTCCAACCCTTGTTTCGTGATTATTGATGTGATTGAAAGTTAAATACGTTAAATATTCACCTTTTCGTATCTAATCAGAATCCACACGGTCACTTTTCTACCGTTTAGAACGTATAACACTGATAATCAACTAATAATATATATATTGATTGTAAGTCTTATCGTGTATAATTTGGGTTATGATGAAATATACAGCAGTAATATTATTCACGCTAATTCTATTTTCTTCTTGCGGCAAATACGATGACTCCGCTGTTCGAAGCGACATCGAGGGACTTGAATCCAGAGTGACGGCATTGGAGCAGCAGTGTCGGATTATGAACGGGAACATCTCGGCGCTGCAGGCGTTGGTCGCGGCGGTTCGGGGGCGGGACTGCGTGGTGAGTGTGGCGGACCTGAGTGACGGGATGGGATATTCAATCACGTTCGCTTCGGGGAGGACGGTCACCTTGCGCAACGGGAAGGACGGAAGTACGGAAAAGATGGTGCTGACGTGAAGGAGTTTTCGCAGACAATGCGCCACGAGGCCGGCGGCCACGGATTCGCCAAACTGCTTGATGAATATACTATTCTGGAAGAATTCCATAAAGCGAGTCAAAACTTGTTTTTGTGCACAAGGAACGATTACTAATTGAGAATAAAGAATGTCTTATGTTAAAAGTTACGGAGAAGGTGTATAATATCCGTAATATCTTACACCTCTGCCAAAGTATGAATGCTTGTAACGAATGAATGATATTCAGGAACTTACCTGCCATTAACCTGATTATCAGCGAGTGGTGGGTAATGGGTTTATTATCAGAAAAATAGCATATTACATTTGGTGGTTATTGACTAAAGGCGAAGTGTTAAAGCCTTGATCGTTAGTGCTTTATCTATTACGGTTGCTTCGGCA
>CAKTNU010000328.1 GCA_934589325.1 uncultured Oscillospiraceae bacterium
ACAACGGCATGTGGATGCTGGATGTACTCTATTCGGCGATGCCTGAGAGCTGGATGGTGTATCAGGAGTTCATGTTTGCCGACGCAGGCACCTTCCTTACCTATAATAATAACATGCGCCAGCTGGTGTACGATAAGCTCAAGAGCTGCGAGCTGGTTGTGTTCAACCGCTTCAAGCCCAACATGGACAAGATGGAGTTCCATAAGATAGTCCGCGGCGCTTCCCGCCGGAGTGACATCGCCTACGAATATGCCGGAGGCAAGGTCGAGTATGACGACATCGAGGATCCGCTGCCGTTTGACCTGACCGCGCCAATTGTCGATATCGGGGATGATGACTACGCCGTGTGGTACCGCGACATGTCCGAGGATCCGAAGAAGTACGAGGGCAAGACCGTGCGCTTCAAGTGCCGCGCGCTCAAGCGCAAGAAGATCCCCGCGGGCTGCTTCATCGTGGGGCGCCATGTTATGACCTGCTGTGTCGAGGATATACAGTTCGCGGCGCTGGTGTGCCAGTGGGACAAGGCCGAGACTATGACGGACGACTCATGGATCATACTGACCGCAAAGGTAAACTTCAAGTTCCACCGCGCGTACAGCCGTAAGGGACCCGTCCTGACCTACATCAGCCACGAGGAATGCGAAGCCCCGGCGCAGGACGTTGCAACGTTCTATTGATAAAAATATCGCCTCATGCCGGCAAGCATGGGGCGTTTTTTTACAGCGGCGGTTCGCATTTGCGCATAAAATAGAGATAACCCCTGACTGCGGCTCTTGCCCTTTTTACCAGTCAGGGGTTATCTCTGTGAATTCTTAGTATCTAACATCCTGATTACCTCGCTTTCGTTAGGATGCAGCGCCGCCTGTCAACGGGACACATTTACCAAGCACAGATATTCATTTTTCTTGCCTCTAAGCGGGGCGGACTTGTGTGCTTCTGTCCTCCTGAATATTTTGATCTTGCAGCGCCGAACCCGGATCACATCCTGTGCCGGGTGACTTATTTGTACATCGGAATCACCCTTTCTGAGGCTAATATAGCAAATGGGACGCCGTTTTTCAATTCGCAGAATCAATGATTCTTGAGACACGTTTTTGTGCACGTATATGAAAAACCTTGATTTCGGATGCAATGGCTTTGACATTATTGACAATGATGCTGGCCCTGTTGTACAATAATATTGTTGCGGGTCAAATTTTGCCCCGCAATTTTTATATTCTTTAAGGCACGCCACGGCGCATCGCGCCGTTGACAACGAACACCGCACAGGGTATAATAAATTATATGATATATATCAAATAATATGTTTTAGACCGACTGAACTTGAGGGGGAGAAACTATGGAGATCAAGCGCTTGGAAAGAGAAGAATACGCCGGAAGGAAGTTCACCGCGCGCTATCAGACGCAGGGCTATTATGACATCTGCGCGGACGAAGGCGGCTTTAGCGTGAAATACACGCCCTTCGGCAAAACCGAGGAACGGTCGTTCGACGATGTGTTCTTCAGCGAGTAGCTTGAGGAGCCGACAGCATTTGGCGCGTTTGAGGGCGGGGAGCTGATCGGCTATGTCGAGGGC
>CAKTNU010000329.1 GCA_934589325.1 uncultured Oscillospiraceae bacterium
GACCAGTGCGGAATCTGCATTAGAATTTTCCTTATCGCCTACATACATGATGGCCTGGCTTTTTTTGTAGACATCGTCCAGCATCCGGACAAAGTCCTGCTTATAGTTTCTATAATCGCGGTAGCTTTTGGCTACGATGGGACGTACCTGCTCGAGGGCATTTTCCACGATATTGTGCATGACGGAGATGGGTACCTGTGTGGATTCCAGAGCGTCTATGTGGGTAATGACGCATTCGCAGATCTGCTCCTTTTCTTCCGGAGTGAACTTCGTCAGTGCGCGATAAGCACTTTTTCCGATAGCATCGATCACCTTTTGGACATGAAATTCCTCAAGGCTTCCATCTTTTTTGATCACATACGTCTCTCTTTTAGGAGAATAACGTTCGTTGTAGTTTTCTGCGTCGTTAAGATTCATAGGCTCACGCTTCCCAGAGACCGTGGAGATTACAATAAGCATACACGGCTTCCAAAGTTTCTCCTTCGCAGAGGGCAAATTCTGCTCTCGGAGCCATATCCGGAGTCAGATTCTTATACTGCACACCGCGGTCTGTCTGCACGGCGATCAGGGAGATATAATGCTCCGGAGTCATCGGATGCTCCACGGAGCCGACATGTACGGAGACAATACCGTTTTTCACCGTATATTCAGGAAGATGCTTCTCCACTGCTGCATCCACGGTGCCGGGTACCAGTTCATTCATCTTTTCCCCGCAGCAGAACAGCGGAACCTTATGGTCTACAACCTTTATAGCAACATTTTTACAATGAGCACAAAAATAAAATTTAATTTCCATAGCTTTTTTTCTCCTTTGTCCAGAATAATTATTTTATTTTGACACTTATAGTATAACTTGTTTCGACCGGAAATGATATAGACCAGAATGTAGATTTTGATAATGAGAATTATTACTATAATTGTTAATAATTACCAAGATTTGACAGAAAATGACAGATTTCAAAATGATTTGCAAGAACAAAAATAAAATTCACACAATTTTAATATAAATTAAGGAAAAGCTTATTGCAAAATGATCTGCGATAAGATATAGTGTAGAGCAATAGATATTTTTTAAGACTTTTATGTTTCGTTTGCATTAATGTTCAATTGCTATGATTAAGGTGTCTGTTCCATCGGAAGATCAAAAGGTACTTGGCACGCAGAAGAACTGTAAGAGGATGCATTTCATGCTGTATTAAGAGGGAGAGACAGCATCCATAAAGTCTGTGGGAGATGATCACAGGAGGTAGCAATTGAGAACACAGATAATCAATGATTTAATGACAAATATATTTTTTAATCTGATCGAGACAGAGGACAGGATTGCGGCGGATGATCGGTTTGAAGGTTTAAGCAGCAATGATATCCGGGTATTGAGTGCTATCGGTATCAATGAGCCAAAGTCCATGAAAGAAGTCGCAGATTATCTGCGGGTGAAAAAGCAGACGGTCAACCACTCCACGAAGGCACTGATCAATAAGGGGTATGCCTACAAGCAGACCAACCCGGAGGACGGCCGGTATACCTGGATCATCCTCACCGATAAGGGCGTGACTGCTGTGAACTGTTACCG
>CAKTNU010000330.1 GCA_934589325.1 uncultured Oscillospiraceae bacterium
ATTTTGCCGCGGCACGGGATGTCTCGCGGCGCGCGATCGTCCACGTCGGCGGAAAGATCTGCGCGGCGGGGGAGGGGAGCTTCTTCGTCGGATGCGCGGACTACCGCATGACGCAGGCGTCGAACGCCGACCCCGAAGCGCGCCCGTTCCCGGAGTACATGCAGCGGCGCTTCGGCGGGAAGGCCGCCGTGTGTTCGACAGACCCGGACGACGCGGAGATAGCGAAAATTGTCGAAATGGCGGCGGGCTGCGGGAACATCATCATGTCCACCTGCAACGCGCATATCTACCACGGGCAGCTGAAGCTCGCGCGGGCGCTGGCGGAGACGGGCATAGAGATGACCGCCGCAGCGCTCAGGAACCCCTACGACCTGCCGCTGCTGCCGCAGAATATCGGGCGGCTCGCGGTCTGGGATTATTCGGCGGACAGCCTCGCGGCGCTGTGCGAGGTGCTGTGCGGCGGCGAGTGTACCGGGCGGATGCCGGTGAATATCTGACGAGGTGAGAGCGATGTTCATAGCCGGGATAGACGGCGGGGGAACCAGCACAAAGCTTGAGATAAGGACGGCGGAAAACCGGTTCGTGCGGCGCGAGAGCTTCGGCGCGTTCAACATTTCCGCCATCGGCGAGGCGGGCTTCGCCGCGCGTCTGCGCGAGGTGCTCGCCGCCTGCGGGGACATGGCCGACTGCGCCGCGATATGCTTCGGCAGCGCGGGAATTTCGGTCGGCGCGGCGGGGGAGATAATCCGCCGCGAGCTTGCGGACGCGGGCTTCGCGGGGCGGCTCGTCCTGCGCGGAGACCATGAGATTGCCCTGCGCGGCGCGATTTCCGGCGCGGGCGGGATACTCATCGCCGGGACGGGGTCGATATGCTGCGGCGTCGACGAAAACGGGCGCTTTGCGCGCGTTGGCGGCTGGGGGCATCTGATCGACGACGGCGGCAGCGGCTACGCCATCGGGCGCGACGCGCTGGCGCTGACGGTGCGCGGCGAGGACGGCAGAGCGCCGCGGGGCGCGCTGCATGACGCGGTTCTGCGCCGGACGGGCGCGGCGGACGCGCGCGGGATAGTTGAGTTCACGTACCATGGTGCGTCGAAGGCCGAGGTCGCGGCGCTCGCGGCCGAGGTGCTTCGGCTTGCCGCGGAAGGCGATGCGCAGAGCGCGGCGATACTCCGCCGGGAGGCGGAGGAGCTGCGGGCGCTGGTCTCGGCGCTGGCGCTGGAGCTTGCGATCGAGCAGCCGCGCATCGCGCTGATGGGCGGGCTGCTCGCGGAGGATAACGTGTACCGCGAAGCGGTGTGCGCGGCGCTGGGCGGCACGGCGGAGCCCGTGCGCCCGCTGCACGACGCGCTCTGGGGCGCGGCGCAGCTTGCGTTCGAAGCGGGGAAGGAATGACAGCTTATTATATTGCCGTTTCTTTTATCTAATGGCAATAGACCGAGACTGGCGACCCCTCAGTCAGCTTCGCTGACAGCTCCCCTAAAAGGGGCGCCGAGTGGGTGCGGCGGTGTTTTTGCGCCAATGCTGAATCTTTGCCGCGGAGCGCTGCCCCTTCTATGGT
>CAKTNU010000331.1 GCA_934589325.1 uncultured Oscillospiraceae bacterium
GACCGAGACTGGCGACCCCTCAGTCGGCTAACGCCGACAGCTCCCCTAAAAGGGGCGCCAAGGGCGCGCTGCACCACAAACATAACCGTAGGGGACGGCCTCTGTGCCGTCCCCGCCTCCCCATCCCACGCAAAAACCACCCCCGGAGACGCTCTGTTCGAGCGCTTCCGGGGGTGGTTCATTTTATCCTATTCTGTTTTCAGCTTACGCGTTTGAGCGTCAGCGTCTCGCCCATGTCGGTCGTGAGGGTCAGGGTGCTGCCGTCAAAATACTGGAGCCGCCCGTTTACACGCGAGCTGTCAAAGGCGAAGGTCAGGTCGACACCCAGCCCGTCGTCGCTCTCAACCGCGAGAAAATCAACGCCGGTCTTGACCGCACCGTCCTTGTCCGTGACGCTGAAGTTCAGCACGGTGGACGCCTCGGAGCTCTTCACGTCCAGCGCGAAGTCCCAGACGTTCTCATAGTTGTCCTGCCACTTGCCCTCCAGCGCGTCCATGAGCAGGTATTTGCCCTTGCTGCCGTCGCTGCTGTACGCCCAGACGGGGTAGATGCGCTCAAAGGTGAGCGAAACGTCGATGTCGCCGTGGACGATCGTGCCGTCAACGGTGCAGGAGATGTTGAGCTTCATGCGGTTGTCGGTGTCCCCAGCGAAGGAGGCGTTGTGCGTACAGGACTTGTAGGAGCCTTTCGTGATGTCGGAGAAGGCATACGTGGTCTTGTTTATGGTGATGCCGGAGTCGTCGGGCAGAAGACCGGTGATGTCCAGCCTGCCGTTGTCCGACGTGATCGTGCCGAGGGGTTCAAATACGGTGTTCGCGCCGAAGCTGACCTTAAGCGCCCGCGTGACCGCGTCGAAGATCTCGCCGCTCACGCCGCCGTCAAGGCTTATGTACATGTTGCTGCCGTCCGGGACGGAGCTATTTTTTATCTCGCCCAGCGCGCCGTGTATCTCTTCGGAAACAAGCGTCCATGACCCGGCGAGCCGTGAGTCAAAATCTGTGTCTTCCGCCGCAGGGACGGGCGTGGCCTGCGCGGGCTGGGAGTTTGATGCGCAGCAGTTGCCGCAGCAGGTACATGCGGAAGCGTCTCCGCTGCAGGTACATTCGGATGCCGCGGCAGGCGCGGACGCGGTCGCACCGCAGGCGCACAGCGAAACGACAGTTGCCAGAATCAGCGCCAAAGCAGTTATTTTTTTGAGTTTCATGCAATGCAGCTCCTTAAAAACTACAACCATTCCTTTTTTACAAATTAACATTATAGTATATACCGCCGCGCATTGCGTTACGAATTTGTTAAATGTAAAATAAAATGTTGGCGGCGGAATAATGCGCTGCGCGCACCCCCTCCCTTGGCGCGCATCTTAGGTAGGGTAGTGGTTGCTATGCCCCTCTCGGCGCCCCTCTTAGGGGAGCTGGCGGCCGTAAGGCCGACTGAGGGGTCGCCAGTGTGTAGAAAGTGCTATTAGGTAAAAGAAAGTGATAGGTAAAGAAAAATCCACTTGGCTCCCTTGTGTAAAGGGAGCTGTCAGCCGTAGGCTGACTGAGGGATTGTC
>CAKTNU010000332.1 GCA_934589325.1 uncultured Oscillospiraceae bacterium
TGCCGGCCGCAGACTGCTCATACAGGAATGCGCCTATAACGCCGCTGATGCCGCCGACGTACATAACGCCCGGAATGCCGAGGTTCAGGTTGCCGGACTTCTCGGTCAGCGTCTCGCCGGTGCTGCCGAAGAGCAGCGGTATGCCCTGCATGATGGCTCTGGGGATGAAAGAAACAAAATCAAACATTGCTCGCTCCTCCTTCTTTTGCCGCATTGTCCGCATTTTTCGTACTGCGGCGGAAGCTGATCTTATAGGTGATAAAGAACTCGCTTCCGATTATGAAGAAAAGGATTATGCCCGTCAGGATATCGGCAAAGGAATGGTTGAGGCCGAAGGTCGTTGATATCTCGCTCGCGCCCCTGTCGAGGAACACAAGCAGGAAGCTCGTGAGTATCATAAATATCGGGTTGAACTTTGCAAGCCACGAGACCATGACCGCCGTAAAGCCGCGGCCGCCCGCTATCGTCGTGGATATGGTGTGGTCAGTGCCGCCGACGAGCAGCAGACCCGCAACACCGCATATTGCGCCGGAGAGGAGCATCGTGCGGACAATGACCTTTTCGACCTTGATGCCGACGTAGCGGGCAGTACGCTCGCTCTCGCCGACGACGGCTATCTCATAGCCGTGCTTGGAATAGTTGAGGTAAATATACATACCCACCGTGAGCAGCACCACGACGATGATGTTCAGCAGGTACTTGTAATTTCCGATGACCGGCAGCCAGCCAAGCTCAGTCGCCTGATTTATGATGCCGACCTTACCGGAGCCCTTGGGCGCCTCCCAGATAATGACGAAGTAGGCGACAAGCTGGGTCGCGACATAATTCATCATGAGGGTAAAAAGAGTCTCGTTGGTGTTCCATTTTGCCTTGAATATTGCCGGAATGAGACCCCAGACCGCACCGGCCGCGATACTAGACACGGTCATGACCGCGATAAGCGCCCAATTCGGCAGCTTATCGGCAAGGCATATCATGCAGGCAGCCGCCGCCAGAGCGCCGGCAAGCACCTGCCCCTCACCGCCGATGTTCCAGAAGCGCATCCGGAACGCCGGAGTGACTGCCAGCGAAACGCACAGCAGCAGGGCGATGTTCTGGCCGAGTATCCACATCTTGCGCGGAGTGCCGACTGCACCGTAGATCATGGTCGAATAGACCTGGATTGGATTTTCACCGGTCAGCAGGCTCGTGACCAGTGCGCAGAACAGCAGCGCCAGCACTATGGCCGCCGCACGGATACCCCACGCCTGATACCACGGCAGTGTGCCGCGCTTTACGATATGGAACAGAGGGCCGTTATTCTGCTTATTCATCGGCCTTACCTCCCAGTCTTGTCATCATCATACCGACCTCGCGCTTGGTCGCGCCGCGGCCCTCTACTATGCCGCTGACCTTACCGCCGCACAGGACAAGTATTTTATCCGCCAGCTCCAGCAGAACGTCCAGATCCTCGCCGACGTATATGACGGCGACACCCGCGGCCTTCTGCTTGTTTATCAGATCATATATAGTATAGGAAGAGTTGATATCC
>CAKTNU010000333.1 GCA_934589325.1 uncultured Oscillospiraceae bacterium
CTCATACTCTGCGACAATGACGAAGACCGCGATGGCGAACGCTTCACAAACAAGACCCTTGACGCCCTTGCGCCTATGTTCCTGGGCAAAACGGGAATTTTTGATCATTGGCGGTCTGCCGAAAAGCAGCATTCTCGCATTTACCGCACCAGCGTGGAGAAGGCCGGTGAAATGAATTCCCTCGGGGAACCGCTCTCCACATTGCGGGCCGATGCCTATATGCTGCGAACAGATGATACAAAGCCCATTATAGACGCCATAGAGGGCGGTATCCTCAAGGAGGTATCCGTTTCGTGTAGGGTGAAGGAATGTAACTGCTCTATATGCAAAAAACCGCTTAAATTTCATTGGACCACGTGGACGTATCAATGTGAGACTGGCCACATCAAAGGGCAGTCCTACGATGGTAAAAAATGTATTGGTGAACTTGAAAAGCCACAGGATGCTTTCGAGTTTTCCTTTGTTGCCGTCCCCGCGCAGCACGCTGCCGGGGTTATCAAGGGCATAGAAAACACCTGTGAGCTGATTAAACAGCTTACGCAGGCGAAAGATTTGCCCTCATATCCAAACGAGCTTAAAGCTCTGATGCACGCCGCACAAATGGCGATGAATAATGCAGCCGAGCGGGAGGAGCGCGCAAAAATTGCAGCCGCCGCCCGAGAACGGCTCAAAATCGACAACTAAGAAAGGAGCCAAAACATGGCAAACGTATCCCTCTTTGATCTCAAAGAAAAGCTGTTCTCCCTTGACACGGAGATAAAGACCATCAACGAATGGCTTGCCGAAAAGGCAGCAGACCCCACCGTTCCTATGAGTGACATAAAGGCCAAGCAGGATTCCCTTGCCGACCTCACCGAAAGGCGCAGCATACTCCAGAAGCAGCACGATAATCTGGAGGAACAGCAGCGCAATGCGGTGGCGCTGCAAAAGGGTTCTGGCAACGGCATGACCGAGAAGGATGTGCTGCTCAAGAACAAAGCCGCTTTCTATCGTGCCGTAGCATCGGGCGATAAGTCCCGCATAGAAAAGGCCTTTGACAGCCTTAGCAACGGCACCGAAAAGGGGTATGCCGGCCTCGGCGCCATCCCTGCCAATTCCGCTGCCCTTGGCAGCGGCTCTCACCTGCTGCCCACCAACCTCAGCCGTGAGATCATCACCGAGCCCTATGATGAAAACTCCCTGCGCGGCGTGGAGCAGACCTCCATGGTTGCCGGCCTTGAAGAGCCCCGCGTAGAGTTTGAAATCGGTGAGGATGAACTCCTCGAGGACGTCATAGATGCTGAAACCGCCAAGGAAATCGAGGTATCCAGCGATGTAGTGACCTACGGCAGGTACAAGACCAAACTGCGTATCAAAATCGCCGACACCGTGGTATACGGCAGCGATACCAACATAGTAGATGAGGTTGAAAACGCATTGCGCTCCGCTATGGCCCGCAAGGAGAAACTCAGGGCATTCGCTCGTTCCGCAGACGATGATCATAAGCACATGAGTTTCTACATGGTTG
>CAKTNU010000334.1 GCA_934589325.1 uncultured Oscillospiraceae bacterium
ACCACTGTTCCTGTGCAACCAGCATCTCATCAATCATCTGCCATACTTCCGGCGGATTGCAGACTGCTCCGGTCAGCGGATCCATCAGGGCGGCCTGCTTTAAAAGCGTCACATCGCCCAGAACAGCCGCTTCCACCGCCAGCTTCTGCACCCAGATCGACTGCGAGCACACCGCTGCACAGCCAAGCGGCAAATCCCCGACTTTCGGCACACTGATACCGTTTCCATCTACATAGCATGGCACTTCCACAACAGATTCATATGGAAGATTCGTGATGCAGCCCTCATTCATAATGTTGAAATGGCCGCGATATTTTCTTCCTGTTTCCAGCGACTCAATGATATACGAGCAATGCTCATTTCCACGTTCCGAACCGTCCAGCTTTTTCGGCGGCTCCTGAAGGATCTTCGGATAATCCGTATCAAACCAGTTGCGTTCTTCACGCGTTACACGCAGATAGCCGCCGGTCTCACCGTTGATCCAGCTGTCCAGATTGATCCAGTCCTTAATCTCATCCTGACGTTTACGATACCACGATACATATTCAGAAAGATGTCCGTTCGATTCGGTCGAATAATAGCCGAACCGCTTCAGGATGTCGATTCGCACCTTCTCTTCCTCGCTGAATTTCTTGTGTGCCTCAAAGCCCGGAAGCAGCTTTGGCAGCATGTCTTCCCCGTGATGCTTCACTGCGATATACCAGGTCTGATGATTGATTCCGGCGCATGTGATGTCCAGCTCCTCACGCGGAATACCAAGCACCTCCGCAATCTGCATTTCCCCGTGAATTTCCCCGTGACAAAGGCCGATCGTCTTTACTTTGCCGTACTTATTGCATGCCCATGTTGCCATTGCATTCGGATTGGAATAATTAAGCATGATAGCACCAGGCTCTGCGACCTCGCGAATGTCCTTGCAGAAATCAAGCAATGCCGCGATCACACGCTGCCCATACATAATGCCCCCGGTACAAAGCGTATCGCCCACGCACTGATCTACCCCGTATTTCAGCGGAATCTCCACATCCTTCTCAAAGCCCTCCAGACCACCGATCCGCACGCAGTTAACGATATAACGAGCCCTCTCAAATGCCTTTCTCCGATCCGTCGTTGCCTCGATCGTAATCGGGATATTGTTTGCATCCAGATCCTTCTGGCAGAGCGCGCGTGTGCGCTCCAGGTTTGTCTCATTGATATCGGTAAACGATACCTCGATGTTATGGAATTCCGGCACGGAAATGATGTCCGTAAATAATGTGCGCGCAAACACGAGACTGCCTGCGCCAATAAATGCCACTTTAAAGCTCATTCTGTTACCTCCTGTTTTTCCCTTACTCCCAAAAAATTCAGACTTTTTTGGGACTGTTCCAGATTTTCTTCTATTATAATGGAACTGTAAAATTTGCTACGGAAACGGGGTGGTTGTAAAAAATGAAGAATTATTTCCGCGACGCAGGGCTTGTTCTCTCCGTCGCTGCGCTTGCCGTTGCTTCGGCGGCAATGCTT